>JBDNIP010000695.1:0-5041 GCA_041688245.1 Algoriphagus sp. | reverse complement strand
CGCTATGGAAACCTATGCATCTTCAACCACTTTATTGTCACTATCCATACTTTGGTACTAATTTAAGTGCTGCTTTATTCACAGCGGGATTATGTTTACCATCAGGAAGTGCATTGACCAGAGAAACTATATTCATGATTTGCGAAAAACTAAAGGAACTAATACATAGACCTAAGTCCTCATCCCTTATTAAGATGTGAGTTCCTTATTTTTCAACGATATCCCACCACAGCCATAGCTTGATAAAGCTGCTTAATTAGCGTTTGAAGTACCAGTGAATAACGCTGGACTGCTAATCTCCATAAGTAAGTACACTCATACACCTGTTTGGAGCTGTT
Organism: Algoriphagus sp.; assembly: GCA_041688245.1. Classification (GTDB taxonomy): domain Bacteria; phylum Bacteroidota; class Bacteroidia; order Cytophagales; family Cyclobacteriaceae; genus Algoriphagus. Next base: position 4,703 of record JBDNIP010000695.1, on the reverse strand, counting down.
ACATTTGATTGGACAGTCTTGGGAGTACGAGATGATGTCACTGCCTTTACGGAAGCTGCTGCTTATAACCCTGTGTTGGATCAAGAATTGGGTATCCGATCAGATAATCTTCCATCGGACTGGAATAGCATTCAACCCCGTCTGCAGATGACTTGGAATATCAAAGGGAAAAATACCGATATTCTGAAATTTGGTGCCGGTCTTTTCTCTGCCCAGCCGCATTATTACGCGCAGGTGAACAGCATTCAAAACTCCGGTCTGATGCTCGCTGCGATTGATGTGACAGGTCCATTGGTACCTACTCCGGACTTTATCAGCTACCGAAATGATCCCAGCACTGTACCAGGAGTCCTGAAGATTATGATCGGTACATCACTGTCAGGACTTGGCAGATCTGACCGGATTGATGCGACAAACGGTATCCAAAGTGATGAAAAAAAATCGGAGAAGTTTAACTGAGAAATTTGAAATGCCACTAAATCGCCATTGAGGATAAAGTAGCTAGTTTGTGATCCAAAATAGTTGGCAGTGCTATTCTACAGATTTTTAATTGTGACTCCTTCTACTTCGCCCATTTCAAATATTCCGCTTTAATCGCAGCATCCGCTACAAGCTCATCTGAAAGAACCATAATTCGATACTTAAAATCACTAGACCCATTTGCTTTAAGCTTGAAATTCAATTCTTCTTTACCGCCACTCAATGCCTTTTGCCCCAGAGGATTTGCAGCAAATAAGCCATAGCCACGCGCATGCCAGTAGGTTGGGAATCCTGGATTAGAAGGGTAGTCCAAGATCACCACCGAAACATGCGCTTCCTTGATTTTCCCAGTCAAACTCACCCAATTTCCCCGCGTACCCCAAACCTCATTTCCTTCGATTCCCTCGCTACTTCGATACATTCCGGTCACTCCCTCATTAGTCATTGTAGGGATATCGGTGACTTTTCCAGCCGCATCTGTGAAAAGCTCCGGCTTTTTAGAAGGATGTTCCAATTCCCTTGCGACACGTAGCCCAAGCATTCCCTCTTTATTGTCAGTAAATGAAACCTCCTTTTCACCCGCCGTCAATGTACTGATTCGATCGATGATGCGTTTTCCTTTATTTCCGGAGAATATAAAAGTAGTCTGCTCGGTAAGCAGCTTCTCCCCTGCTTGGTTGAGCCATTCTAGTTCGACTTCCAATCTTCCTTCCTCATTTCCACTACTGATTGACTTGATGGATCTGTGAACGATATGACCGTATTTACTTTTCTCTGAAGCCGGAATCGCAGATGAATTATTCCAAAAATCGAGCCCATTGACATCTCCATAATTGAACCAAAGTCCAATATGATGCGGATGATCAAAACGTTCCCCTGCCCGTGGAGCAATTGGGAATCCTCGGGTAATTGGAGTCCCTTCAGCGGTCATGATTGGGTATAAAACTGGCTTTTCTAGGGAATCGGGAAAAATATATGAGGTAAAAAATATACCCTCAATATGTACATCCACACTTTTCTGATCCTCATTAAGCACTAGGCTGATGCGCTCCTTCCCTGAGTTGCCACTAGCAAGTTGATCAATGCGCTGAGCATTTTGACCAAGGGAGTTGAAACAGACCAGGCTAGCCAAGAGCGTAATTATTGGAAGAATGTAAGCGATTTTAATACGATGCATGAATTGCTATTTAGTAGTGAGTAGTGATGAAATTCGGACGGCATGCGGTCACTTTATAGACTTTCCAGCTGCCAAATCATTAAAATAAGCGAGTTGCTGTTTCATCGCCGCAACAAGATCTTCTGGCTCCGTTCGAGCCTCAAGCAAAATCCAGCCCTTGTACTCTATCTTATTAAAGAGACCGAACAGCTCATCGTAGGGATATTCGCCGACATTAAATTCTCTGACATGCACCGTGTCCCCAAACCATTTCTTTACAGAATTGAAATTCTCCACCAAGCCGGGCGCAAGGAGATCTTCATCATTACAGTTCCAGCAAATTTTGACATTTGAGGCAGTAACCTGATCAAAAATCTGCTTCATAATCGGCAAATTTTGGGTCAGCGTACCATGCACCTCTACTCGCACTTCCTGTCCAAAATCCTGCGCAAATTCCCCCACCTCATTCAGTGAAGCTGCTATTTGTGCAATAGTCTTTTCTTGGGGAACTTCAGCCGGTAAGGTATTTGGCTTCACTTTGATCCCAGTAGCTCCGATATCACTGCAGAGTCTGGTGTAAGCCTTAGTCTCTTCAATATTCTTTCGAAGCACAATAGGATTCGGACTGTGGTATTCAAAATTGCTTCCATATCCCAAGCAGGTGACGGGGCTGTCGGCAAAGCGCTTTTTGACCGCAGCACGCTGAGAAGTATTCAGATTGGTCTCCACTCCGTGAGCATGCTCAGTTCTTAGCTCGACTCCCAACAATCCGGAAAGCTCACAGTTTCTGATCAAGGTGGGAAGATCCCAGCCTTTTCCCCATTGATACGTGACTAGCCCAAATTTCATCCCTTGGTAGTGATTCGCTGAAAGAGCCTCAACGGGAAGGTGCAAAGCTGCCAAGCCAAGCCCGGCAGCCATACTTTTTTGCATGAACGATCTTCTCGAGTTATCCATTTTTAATTTTAAATGGATCAGACCTTTGAAGGAACAACATAGCCTTTTCTGTAGTCTCGAGTCAGCATTTTATTCGCTTCTTTGTCATTGACGAATTTTTCACTTTTCCCATCAAATTTCAGATTACGCCCAAGATTATATGAAATATTAGCTAGCAGAGGAAGTGCAGAAGAAATATAGCCTGCTTCGATATCGCAGTGTAGCGCAGCATTTCCATTTCTTATACCATCGAGGAAATTGGCATAATGCTCCGCTCCACCCGGTGCAGCCATAAGGTTATTGTTTTGAGTAGAAGCTGCTTCATTTTTCTTGGACTGCGCAAAAGGTTCAGCTTCATTTTTACGGAAAGCTTTCCAATTGTCACCATCAATTTCCATATACCCATCAGTTCCATAAAACATATTACCAATAGAAATACCCATTCCTGACTCCCCATTGGTGAACCTACCACGTGTCTCAAACTCTAGCACCTTTCCATCTGTGTACTTGAATATCGAAGTTTGAGTGTTTGGCGTTTCTTGGGAGCAATCCTTTGGATCAATCCCATAAATTCCCCCTGAGGAGTACACCGAAACCGGGTGCTCATTTTTATTCATCCCCCATCTAGCCACATCAAACTGGTGAGGACCTTGATTTCCGGTATCTCCATTTCCGGTGTCCCAATGCCAATGCCAATTGTAGTGCACCTTCTTTTCGTTATACGAAATCATGGGTGCCGGCCCTCTCCAGTAGTCATAATGGAGTGAGGCTGGAGCTGCATCATCAGGCACTCGGCCAAAGGAACCACGCGGCTTGTAGCAAAGTCCACGCGCCATATAGACATCACCGATTCCACCTTCATGAAGGAATTTGATCGCTTCCATGACATTGGCTATGGATCGATTTTGGAAACCTACTTGAACTCGTCTGTCGTATTTCCGGGCAGCCTCCACCATTTTCCTTCCTTCGAACACGTTATGACTGGCTGGTTTCTCGACATAGACATGTTTCCCAGCTTGGCAGGCCCAGATGGTACCGAGTGCATGCCAATGGTTTGGAACCGCAAAGGAGACTGCATCTAGTTCTTTGTCTTCCAGGACCTTTCGCATATCCCATTCGGTAAGCGGACTTAGCCCGGTTTTATCGACAACTAGCTTAGACTTCGCCGCAAAGTATTGTTCATCAGCATCACAAAGGGTCTTGAGTCTCACATTCCGGTTGTCCTTGAGGGCACACCATTGGTTGATGTGATTACCTCCTTGACCACGAATTCCAATTACAGCAAGGTTAATTCGATCATTTGCACCGATAATCGCAGCGTAAGATTTGGCGCTCATTGACATTCCAGCCACAGCTATGCCAGCTGTACCGAGGAGGCTTTTTTTGATAAATTCTCGTCTTTGGATCATTTTGATTGTTTTTTGGGGTTATATAGATCGGTTTAATAAAGAGTAAACTAAGAGGTATTAAATCTTTGTGATTATCCGTAATCGCACTGGTAAAAATCAGAAAGTAGCTTAGTGTATGGTAAGACAAAGCATTACTGGTACTTCTTCCGATGGCTACCGGAACGTCAACGGCTTGCCTCGCTGCGGCGGGCTTGCCTCGCTGCGGCGGGCCTGCCTCGCCGTGGCGGGCCTGCCTGCCAGTTGAGCAAAGAAAATTAGGTTGGTGGCATAATTGCGGGTACATGTTAAATCTTTTAAACATTTGAGCTTTTGACTTTTAAACAGCTATTTAATGTAACCAATCTCTCACTACTATTCAATGGGTTTTACTTGAGTTGCCCAATAAGCTGCGCAAACGATTCCGTCAGATGAGAAAATTTCACCTCCCCGTAAAGCAGAATCTCGAGTTTATTGACTGGACACACTTAGTATTCTGCCAAAACGCTGAATATTTTCCATAAACTGACAACTAATTCGCTTTCAAACCATTCAGAGAATTGATTCTTTAATTTTTTTTAAATTCTGAGATAGTTGACAAAAAAAACGCAATAATTCCTAGTGTAAAGTTGATCAACAGACAATTTTATTTATGTTTACACATCCTTAAGTAAAGAAAGATACCGACCGGGGTGTAGCGTAGCCCGGTATCGCGCCTCGTTTGGGACGAGGAGGTCGTAGGTTCG
>JBDNIP010000094.1:0-4151 GCA_041688245.1 Algoriphagus sp. | reverse complement strand
ATCATCCTAGTGCTAAACCTGGTCAAATTGGCCGGGATTGCACTGGTATGCCTGAGTTTTTCAGCATGGACGAGGAAAAGGCGCATAGCTCATGTACACCTTTATATCACCAATGCCTATCTGAAATCAAAAACCCAGTCCAGATGCGATTCTGGGCTGGGTTTTGAAGCTTACGCGGCCTGAGTTTTTCAGCAGGCCCTATTTATATATTATTAATTCATTAAAAGCTTTCTGATCCAAAAGTGCTTTTTCTATTGAGACCAATTTGGGTTAATGAAATTAAGTGTTGAGCTGTTTTATCCGAAAGTCTTATTGTCACCCAACTTTGGTTCTTCGTTGAGCACATTGGCTTTCGCAATTTTGAAAAGTTGAATCATCTTATTTTCATCTGATTTCCAATGCTCCCCACTTTCGATTTTGATTTCCAGCATGGCCAAACTTGGATCATCTTTTCCTTTTGGGAACCAACCTGCAGCCCATTCATTCCAATAACGATCGATAAGACTTTGATCTTCTGTCAGGTTGGCCTTACCGGAAAGTGAAACATAAGTTTGAGCTTTTGAATCTTGAAAAGTTATGCAGACATCTCGATCAAGTTTGATTTCGTAGGCTTTAGCATCTGTTCGATCTGTATAGAAATATAGTGTGTTGTCGTATTCGTCTTGGACCAAACCCATAGGTCTTCCCCGTAATTTTTCTTCGGGATCGTCATGAGTAACCAACATTCCAAATTTGATTTCTTTGATAAGATCCCATATAAGTTTTTTGTGTTCTGGACTTGACATAATTATTATAATTTTAGTGATTTGAAATAATTGAATAGGATTTTATTTGATTCTTACTTAATCGGAATTGGAAAGTAAAATAGATTTAAAATTTATAAATTATTTTGTTCTGAAGCCTTCGAGCTTCCTACCATATCCCCAGTCTTTCACGCTTTCAAAAGGTATTGCTGGGTTAGCTAATCCTTAGGTGTTTATCAAGATTATACCAGCATAAAATTTCTGTTGACATACTTGATTATACGTTTTTTATTTTTAAAGAAAATTACTCCTCTTATTACAAAACAGCTTTTATTAGCAATTGGAAAGGGGTCATTTTCATCTCTCACTTTGATTAAATTGGCTACGGGGCTGAAAATTCTCTCTTCATAAATCGACTGTCCCAATTGAACAGATCCAAGTTTGGGGTATGGAAAAAGACTTCACACTCAAGCGTTTTGCTACCAGAAAGTGTTTCTACAGCTTTTTCCGCACTTTTTAGTACTTGATTATTCATTGTCTCAAAAAGACTTTTTCTTGCCTCTGGATCTGAGTATGATTCTCCCGAATCAGGATCTAGGACTACCAAATTGCTAATGGCTGCAACAGAAGCTTTTTTGATTGATTCGCAGCCTGAATCCACTAGTATAGATTTCTTGGAGGGAATACAAGTTTGTCCATTATTACAGATTATACCTTTAATACCTATATTTAAAGATACTTTTAGTTTTATGGCAAAATTAGCCTGAGAATAACTTAATGCTGCTCGGATGGCATGATATACATATTGTTAATATTTACTTGTTTTGGTTGAGATAGCGTATAGTAAATTGCCTCTGCTATATCTTCTGCCTTCAGTATATTCATTCCTTTCATCCCTTTCAACTTTTCTTTAACATCTTCATCAGTAATAGTGTCCATCAATTCTGATTCGGTAGCTCCAGGTTCGATTGAGGTCACGTTGATCCCATATTTGAGAGTCAACTCTTGTCTCAAACCTTCAGAAAGCATTTTAACTGCCGACTTTGTCGCACAGTACACCGCTCCTCCTGGAAAATAATTGTGAGCAGCTGAGGATGAAATGTTAATAATGTTACCACCTTTATTTTTGATCAGTTCCGGAAGCACAGCTGCTAACCCGTTGAGGACACCTTTGATGTTCACGTCCACCATTGTATTCCATTCTTCAGTTTTGAATTTTTCAATGAAAGAAAGCGGCATTAGACCAGCATTATTGATCAATCCAGTAACAGTTCCAAAATGAGCTATCGCTTTTTCCACCACATTCTTCAATTCTTCAATTTTAGTCACATCCGCAGTGACTACTAGCGCTTGACCACCTGATTTCTCAATCTCGGTTTGGAGATCTTCAAGTTTTTCTTCTCGCCTTGCAGTAAGCACCACTTTGTAGCCATGACTGACCAATTTAAGCGCCGTGGCTTTTCCGATTCCGCTTGATGCACCCGTGATGATGATGATTTGATCAGTGTTATCCATGAGCATTATTTTAAAATGAAAAAACTATTTCAATAAATTATTGCAAACCATACTCCAAAAGTTATTTACTACACGCTAGAGAAACTAAGTGCGATTTGCATCTTTACACAGTGGAAATCTCGCCACAGGTTGGGTATTAATTGCCTATCGTAAATGATTCCAGTCAGTCTTTTTATGATCAATTGAGTAAGAGATGGGGATTGAGTGTGTCAGAAAAAGGATTGATATTTAAAAGACGCTTCAAGAAAATTCAAGCCAGCAATAGGCGATTTCTAAAATAGGAATTATGAGCAATCTCTAATTTTCATTTGCGCCTTTTCGAGATGGAAAGCTTCAGCGTTTATCAGAGTAACTATTGGCTTGATATGAAACTGGATTAGTACTCTGAGAAAATGGTCTGAAGGTTATTTTAGTATACAGAGATCTCGAGAAGGCTGTGAAAAATGGTTAGCTTAACTTTTAAAGTTATTTTTGAAATAATTTTTTCTGAGTATTCGCTTCGTTGCATGTTCCGGTATTAAGCGAAATTATGAGTTGTAATCGGATGGAATCCTCCTTTCTCAAAGGAGTAAGAGCCCGTCCCGAATATTGGGAGATATTTTAGGAAGTAAATAAATATTAAATTTGATGACGTACAGAATTTCGCAAGGCAATATAATTATTACTAATTTTAAGACACAAATTCTGTTCATGACTTTGAAGAAGAGTTTTTGGTAAAATATGATCGGTTGGATTTTTTGAATTTAAATGTCAGAGTAGTCAGTCTGCGTAGTATTCATAATAAAAACAGAAAGTCGGAGATCAAATCTTTGGGTAGCCATCTGGGGTTAGCTAGCACAAATCTCGATCAATATCTTCCAGAGATTAGATAATTAATCGGTTCTATATGGAATGCCGTGGGTGATCGAATTTAAGTTTACCGAAGGGGAACCTGAGCAAAGTCAGCACTAATGGCAGCGTTATAATTCCCTTTGAAAGGTGGTAAAACATTGGAAACGTGGGATTTATGGAAACAAAAAGGTAATCCTGACTATATGAAATTTTCATACAGATCCCGTAACATCAGTATAGCACGAAATCGTTGGACAGTCTCCGAAGCAGTAACAGGAGAAAACTTTATGATGAAATAAACTACTAGCTGATTCCTGACAAACCAATTACCTCAAGTCAGCCACTGATAATCAACAATCAAGATTTACCAAATTCTAATCCTCTCCGATGCTGACTTATAATTTTTATCTCCTGCTTGTATTTGAAAGGAAGCATAAAAAGGATCAAAGTTCATCAAAGGTCCATTTACGCGCCAGACAGCTGGAGAATGTGAATTGGTGTTTACATAAGTGCGCATAAACTCGTCTCGGGTTTTCACACTCCAGATTTTAGCAATGGATAAGCAGAACCGCTGATCAGGCGTATAGCCATCGATTTTAGTCGTATCCTGTCCCTGCCTTGTCATTTTGAAAGCATCATATGCGATGTAAATCCCGCCATTGTCGGCAGTATTTTCACCGATAGTCATTGCACCTTTCACATGTACAGAATCCAAAACCGTAAACGTGTCATAGCGCTCAATCAACTGCTGGGTTTTTGCTTTGAACTTTGAAAAATCAGTCTCAGTCCACCAGTTTTTCACATTTCCGTCTTTATCATATTGTGCTCCCTGATCGTCGAAGGCATGAGTCAATTCGTGACCAATCACCATTCCGATCCCACCATAATTGATCGCATCATCTGCATAAAGATCAAAATATGGGAACTGCAGTATCCCAGCTGGAAATACAATTTCGTTTAGCGAAGGATTATAATAGGCCGTCACTGTACTTGGGGTTGTGCCCCACTCCTCTTTATTGGGTGCTTTGTTGAATTTTGCCAATTGGTACTGGCTTTCATCCT
>JBDNIP010000694.1:0-1451 GCA_041688245.1 Algoriphagus sp. | reverse complement strand
GCTTTCTCACTTTAGCTTTCTGATTTCAAATCTTAGATCATATAGCTAACATCATCCATTTTTTAAGCTTTCTGACTTTATTTTTTAATCACCTTGCTCGATCCCGAGCTGGAGATTTTTTGACTGCTTGGATTCCCCTTGTAATAGATATTCCCAGATCCAGAGGAACCTACAGTTAGATTACCATTCACTCCGATAGCTGTAGTCCCAGATCCTGATTTTCCAATTTTCACATCGCCAGCCATCAATTCAAGTGCTTCAAAAGCACCAGAACCTGATTGACCGATAGTTGCTGCTTTAGCGCTTCCTCCTGTAATGCTTACATTTCCAGATCCACTAATTCCCACACCCAAACCGCCCGTATTCAACATTTTCATTTGAATCTTTCCAGAACCTGATTGTGCAATACTGAAATTTTTGGAATTAATATTTGATTCAACAATCATATTTCCTGAACCACTGACACCGATACTTTCCAATTCTCGGACAGTCACATAGGCTGTGAAATTCACATTATTCCACCTCCCTCTTTCCAATTTTATTTTAAGCGTATTTCCTTCCACCTTCGTAATTACTCGATTCAGATCGAAACCTTTCGATACTAATCTTACCTCATCTTTATCTCCAACGGTGACGTAAACATCCCAGCTTCCTCCAGATTCGATTCCTGTGAAGGTGCCTGGAGTCCGTATTTCAGTCTGTGCTTGAGTAGTGCAGCCTACTAAAAAGAGTAAGATAATAAGAGAAGTGATTTTTGTGAGTTTCATAGTGTTGGTCGTTTCAATTTGATGTGAGTTTAATTTCAGAGATTGTGCCAAGAGTAAAGGCCCTTTGAAGGGACTTATTAAAGGGTTTCAAAAGTGAACGATGTCCGATCGCTGTGACTTTTGACCGTGAGCGAACAAAATCCCATTGCTGTTAATTAGTTTTTTAATTTATCTACCTAATCTTGAGTAGCAGCTTTAAAGCTTTTCCGACAAGTTTAAGTCTATGTTTTTAAAGATGTTCTTATTATCCTCTGAGATTTTTTTTAAAATAAAGTCCTACTTTTTAGATGCGCGAAATGGATTGATGGTTGCATTGCTAGCAGCATTATCAAAAAAATATCAGGCGGTTTAAGGTTTTTCTATCGGCCAATTTTCAAAAAAGGTAGATATTCCTATTGGGAAAATCATTCTTAAACTCTTTTTTACAGCTCATTTTTTTATCTTAAATTCCTGATAAACAAAGTTATTATGAAATTACTGGCCATTTTCTCCTTATTTTTTCTCTTAACTGAATTAAATACTCCTGATTTTGAAGAGCAGCTCATAGACTCCAATGTGGCTATTGGCTACGGAGTAGTCACAGGAGATGTGGACGGGGATGGAAAACTCGATCTGATCCTTGCTGATAAAAACCAATTCGTTTGGTACCGAAATGGAGATTGGAAGCGGTTTGTGTTGGCCGAG
>JBDNIP010000693.1:0-2191 GCA_041688245.1 Algoriphagus sp. | reverse complement strand
GCCAGTTCCAATGCTGCTTTTCCTACTCTAGGCCCAAAACCTGAAAGGTAATTACCATCCAGTGCGATGATTTGGCTTTTCTTAAATGCTGTCGTCTGATCTATTCCCTGAATCTTAGCCAGTCCCTGTGAACCTCCCAGACTTTGAATTCCAGATTCGAAAAATACCAGATAGTCCGGATTAATTTTCACGATAGACTCCGGGGTAATCGGGACAAAGACTTTGAAGCCTGTGGCAGGAAATTCCAACTGGGCCATTTGAAAGATTTCTTGAGCAAACGTTTCTTCTCCGGCCAAAAAGATAGTCTGTGGACCTCGCGCCATTATGAACGCCGCCTTTGGCTTAGAAGTAATGGTTTTTAAATAAGTAGCTAAGTTTTCCAAGTCTTGATTTAGTTGTCCCTTTAGACTTTCTGCTTCTTCTTTTTGATCGAGCAATTCTCCTAGCTTTTCGATCAAAGTGACGGTTTCGACTACATTACCTGGTTTGACAAAGCTGTGGATTTCGATTTGTGCAGTTTGAAGTTGATTTATCACATCCTCGTTCAGATAACCCTCTTCCATTAGAATCATATCTGGACCCAGTGCCAAAATCCCTTCTGCCTTAATCTGATTTCGGTAGCCGATGGAAGGTAGCTCTTGCATACGCTCAGGAAATGTAGAAGTGATATCTGTTGCAATAATCAAGTCACCCATTCCCAGCGCAGCTACAATCTCGGTAATAGTGCCTCCTGCTGTGATAATTTTTGAATCATCTGAATTGGATTGAATTTCAGTTGTCTTTGGATTGCAAGCTAGTGCTAGTGCCAAAATTATAAAGGAGAATTGCTTTATCATTATTTAGATTAATTATCGATAGTCATACAAATATATCCTTAATTAGAATTAATCCAAATAAAAATATGTCAAAGTCCTGGAAAAAATTAAATCAAACAGACTGCGACACATTGTAAAAGTTAAGGTCGCAATAGATTCATGGGTAGATATAATCTTTACTTGGTTATAGTTACAAGCAGGAGCATTGATAGGATTAATTTTCCAAATATCCTTTGGTATTAGGCTTTTCTGCTTAATTTTGCAGCCGAATTAAAAAAGCAAATCCTTTTACATTTCTATTATCAAATGGCAAATATTGGAAAGATAACTCAGGTAATCGGGCCCGTAGTGGACGTTTCCTTTGAAGGCGGAAACCTTCCAAACATCCTCGATGCGGTTGAAGTAACCAAAGAAAACGGCCAAGTAGTCGTGATGGAGGTTCAGCAACATCTAGGTGAAGACAGAGTAAGGACCATTGCGATGGACTCTTCTGAGGGAATGGTTCGTGGCATGGAAGTACGAGATTTGGGTCAACCGATTTCTGTTCCTACTGGCGATGCGATCAAAGGTCGTCTTTTCAATGTGGTCGGGGAAGCTATCGATGGCCTTCCACAGGTACCCGCAGGAAAACGTCTCCCGATTCACAGATCACCACCCAAATTTGAGGACCTTTCTACTTCTACTGAAATACTTTTCACAGGTATCAAAGTAATCGATTTGATCGAGCCTTATGCAAAAGGTGGTAAGATTGGACTTTTTGGTGGTGCCGGTGTAGGCAAGACGGTATTGATTCAGGAATTGATCAACAACATCGCAAAGTCATATGCAGGTGTATCTGTATTTGCAGGTGTAGGTGAGCGTACCCGTGAGGGAAATGACTTGCTAAGAGAAATGATCGAATCAGGCATTGTGACTTATGGTGATGAATTCGTTCATAGTCTTGAAACAGAAGGTGGATGGGATCTTTCCAAAGTAGATTTAAAAAAACTAGAAGACTCTAAAGCAACTTTCGTATTTGGTCAGATGAACGAGCCCCCTGGGGCGCGTGCACGAGTGGCCTTGACTGGTTTGACTTTGGCAGAATATTATAGAGATGGTGATGGCGAAGAAGCTGGAAAAGACATTCTTTTCTTCATCGACAACATCTTCCGATTCACTCAGGCTGGATCTGAAGTGTCTGCACTTCTCGGTCGTATGCCTTCAGCGGTAGGTTACCAGCCAACTTTGGCAACTGAAATGGGAACCATGCAAGAGCGGATCACTTCCACAAAAAATGGTTCGATTACTTCAGTTCAGGCTGTTTACGTTCCTGCTGATGACTTGAATGACCCGGCTCCGGCGACGACTTTCGCTCACTTGGATGCTACTACAGTACT
>JBDNIP010000692.1:0-1713 GCA_041688245.1 Algoriphagus sp. | reverse complement strand
CCCGGAGATTATTCGATCACCTTGGTTTATGAAACCAAAAGAGGCGACATCCCTTCCTCAGATTTGGTACAATCTCCCGCTATTTCAAAAACTATCGCTGTTAAATTAGACTAAACCCTAATTAACTTAAAGGTAGTATCTGCAATCATATCTAGTTGATAAAAAGCCAATGAAAGCAGCAAAGATCTTTCCTATTTATCTGGGATTAATCTTCTTTGTACTGATTACTTCCCAATCGACTTTTGCGCAAAAAGAACCGGATGGAGAGGTATTGTTAAATTTCAATTATCCAGCAGTAGGTAATGTCTATCTCACTGGTGTATTTTTTGGAGAGGTGGCTTACCTGCCTTTGGGCGAAGTATTAAGCCTGCTCTATATTCCTGCCGAAAAAACAGCTTCGGGAAAAGGCCTACAGGGAGCATTCCCTTCAAAGAATGACGATTGGGTCATCGATCCAATCACCAATGAATTTACGATCGAGAGAAAATCAGGGAAGCTCGACGCTGATAGATATTACATTGGAGAATTAGATCTTTTTTTACATCCAGATTACTTTCAGGAGGTATTTGGAATCACATTTACTATTAACACTTACGCACTTAGTGTAAGTATGAAGTCAACAAATCCATTACCCATAGAAGAACGACAAAAGCGAGAATCTATCCGACAACAACTCGAAAATCGCCAGAACAAAGGTGAAACATTAGCCCCGCTTCGCTATGCAAGGGAGCGCAAGACCTTAGCGCTTGGAGTTCTCGACTACAACCTAAATTATACCACAACCAACCTGGGAAATAACCTAGGCATGTCATTCAATGCAGGGATGGAGCTGCTTGGCGGTGATCTTCAGGGAACTTATCAGTGCAATTACAATGAAGGAAATCTTCTAAGCAATTTTACAGGTTTGAGATGGCGATACGTACTCCCTGGAGCGCTACAACCTGAGCGAAATGTAGGCTTAGCCAGTATTTCTGCAGGTCAGGTGAGCACTACCAGTTTCATGAATGGAGCAAACTTATTGGGAGTCTCCATCACCAATAATCCCGTAATCCCCAGATTAGAACTAGACTCATTCGTGATTGACGGCACGACAGCACCGGATTCTGAGGTAGAACTACTGATTGGAGGTCAATTGGTGGATTTCACCCGAGCCGATGAAGTCGGATATTACCGATTCAACGCGCCTATCACCTATGGAACGGTGAGATTGAGTACGCGGATTTACACTCCTTCTGGAGAAGTAATCATCCAAGATCGACAGATTCAAGTCCCTTTCAGCTTCCTTCCCAAAGGATTTGTGGGGTATAACGTTCAAGCAGGTATTCCCCAGTTCAGATCAGATAGTTTGGGCACTGGACTAATTACCCATGCTGATGTAGCCTATGGATTGACCAGCGCTGTCACCATAAGAGCTGGAGTAGATCAAGGTGACATCTTTGGAGACCAAAAAGTCTATCCGGTTTTTGGACTTTCAGCTCGGATTTTTCAGCAATATCTGTTGAATATTGATGCGCTTCCTGATCGATATTACCGGGCTGCCGGTAGTGTGTTCTATGCTACAAACACCAGCATCAATGCACAGTACACTGAGTATAATCCAAATTCTCCCCTCAATTTTAGAGGTCAACTACGTGATGCTAATTTAAATACGTTTTTTCCCTTAAAAATATTTGGGAAATTTGGTGGGTTTCGGTTAACGGGTGAACGTATTTG
>JBDNIP010000691.1:0-4817 GCA_041688245.1 Algoriphagus sp. | reverse complement strand
TCTACGCTTGCCATAAGTTTACCTTTCAGAATTTTATTCATCAACACCTGCAAGTCGTCTTGGATTATTTGCTGCATAGTTCCATTTTATGGATCCTGAGTAGTGAGCTGCTACACTGGATGGATATAAGTGGATCTTCCCAAACCTACAAACTTGGACTGAGCATCTTATACGGCACCTATTCGGTTTTACTGATTTCTTTGGGAATCTGGAGAAAGAAAGCCTACCTCCGAATCGGTGCAATTGCCTTATTTGCCATCACACTCTTGAAGCTGTTCTTTTACGATATCGCCACTATGGGTACCATTGAAAAGACAGTTGTGATTGTCTCCTTGGGAATATTACTGTTGGTTATTTCATTTCTTTACACCAAGTACAAACACATGATCTCCAATGAATCTGAAGGCTAAATGCTGTACGCTTTTATTGTTCTGTATGCATTCAGTTTCCTACGGGCAAATGGATCAATACAAGTACGCACGTCCCTTAACGGGGATCAACGGCCAATGGCATCAGGTCATTTTGCCAGCGGGAATAGTTGGAAAAGTCCGGGGGGACTTGGCCGATTTGCGTATCTACGGAATCACCGAAAACAAGGATACGGTAGAGGCTCCTTACCTGCTGCTGCAGAAGATGGATCAGATCGCGGAGACTGAAATCCCCTCAAAGCTCATCAATACCGTACAAAATGAGCGTGGATACTATGTCACATTTGCACTCGAGTCAGGCGAAGCGATCAGTCTGATCAAGCTCGCATTTGGGCAGGATAATTTTGATTGGAAGATACAGCTGGAAGGAAGCCAAGATCAGCAGGAGTGGTTTCGGGTGCTGGCTGATTATCGGATTCTATCCATTAAGAATAAGTTGACCGATTTCCAGTTTACCGACCTTATATTTCCCATGGCTAGCTATCGGTATTTTCGACTACTGATCCCCAATGATCAAAAACCGGATTTGAAAAAAGCAATAAGTATCAGACAGGAAAATCTTCAGGGAGAAGTTGATTTGTTTCCCATAGTGCAGACAAAAAATAGCAAAATCACTCCAACTAAGCAGACTGAGGTGCAACTTACTTTAGAAAATCCAGTGCCCATCAGCCGCCTTCGGATTCATGTTACGGATAAGTTTGACTACTACCGCCCGCTGACCCTATCCTACCTGGCTGATAGTGTGAAGACGCAGCAAGGATGGAAACACAACTACCGCAGGCTAGCTTCAGGGACGTTGAATTCGCTGGGGAAAAATGAGTTTAACTTTGAAAGCACCATCCTCCAAACCCTAAAAATCACGATTGAAAATCAGGATAACCAAGCCTTAAATCTTGGAGGATTTGAAGTCAAAGGATTTGTACATAAGTTGATGGTAAGGTTCACTCAGCCAGCGAACTATTTTCTGGTTTATGGAAATGACCGGGCTACAGTCCCTCGCTATGATATTCAGCAATTTGCTGCAAAAATTCCCGATAATCCACCCTTGATAACTTTGGGAAACGAACGACAGCACTCCATTACAACTTTGACGGAGAGGCTCCCATTATTCCAAAACAAGATTTGGCTGTGGTCCATCATGGCCCTGATTATAGGGATCTTGGGATGGTTTACCCTAAGTATGATGCAGAAAAAGTAATTTGCCCACCCAGTCTGAATAGCTGAACCAGCTAAACCAATTAGCCATCAAGTAGATGAAATCGCTGATTCAATAAAAAAGCTCGTAATCAATTAAACAAATAAATTTTGAATTGATTGAGTATATTCACCCAAATCAAATGACCTAGAACCAGCACCAATAGTAGCTTTGGCACTATAATAATCCAAGCTAGGATTAGCCGAGTGGTGATTGGGGGATTTGAGGGAGTTGGCTTAATGTCATTGCGATTGCTATCAGTTGCGAGTATAGAAAATCTAGAAAAAGGAGTTGACAGGGTTCGCAGATTCATTGTGGTTTTTAAGAATGAAATTTCAAACTTATTTTTTTTTCAAAATTTAATAGATGCTGTAATCTTTAGGAATTTATCGGGACCATTCAGCTAATCGATAGCTCTTAATTCCGAAGCCTGACTTCCGTAGGATAAGCATAGGAAATTGAAGCAGTATCTAAATATTCCTTTTGCTTAACGAAGCTTGCTGAGATTACCGAACCCTTGCCAAAGGTAAGGCCAGTAAAAGCCCAGAATGCAATTCTGGGTTTAAAACATAGCTGTTATATTATAGAGTGCCAAAGGCACGATCGGTATTGAACAATCTCAACTTATTCGAATATGCCACAATCTCTTGCAAAAGTATATCTCCATGTTATTTTTCCACAAAGGATAGAAAACCATTCATTACCTATGAAACAAAACCAATTCTTCAGACCTACATCGTTTCTTTGGCTTCCGATCTTGGTATTTACACCATAGAAATCTTCGCAAATCCAGACCTTATATATTGGCTATGTACGCTTTCGCGAACACTAACCATAGCAGATATGATCCAAAAGATTAAAATTTTCAGTTCAAATAAAATGGCTAAAATTGGATCCAAGGAATTCCATTGGTAAAAAGGATACGGCGCGTACTCAGTAAGTCAATCAAAACTAGAAACTGTCAAAAAGTAAATTCAAAACCAAGAAGAGCATCATCGTACGATGACATTTCAGGAGGAGTACATTAAATTTTTGGAGGAATACTAAATTGAATATGATCTGAAATATGTATGGGATTGAATATTGGTGGTAGATAAATACCGATCGTGCCTTTGGTACTCTTAATATACTGGGGTGCTTATTTTACCCCAATATCGCTGCGCTGCATTCGGGGCTATTACCGGTTTTGCCTTTGGCAAAAGGCATCGCAGCTGAAATCTGAAATTATAAGATCATAATCGTGCTGCATCTTTTATTATATCTGAAGGGGGGTAATTGATCAAAGAAACATCTTAATCAGCCAAAATCTCTGCAAATGCCACTTTGGATAAGTCCGCCAATTCGGCAGCTTGCCCGAGTGATAACCTTCCGCTTTCATACATTTTTGCCGCCAGAAATCTTTTAGTTTCTATTTCGCCAAGGTCAAGATGGTCCGGAATAGTTAAAGTTAAATGCTTCATAGTCTCAAATTATTAAAGCTTTGGAATAGACACCATTATAAAAGTTCGCTTGATAGAGCCGAGCAAATATGAAAAGTACCAATGCCTTACTGATCCATCAAGAAACCAACCAATCTGAACGCCTGATCCTGCTGTACAATTTGGTGATTAGATAGATGAGATCTATGGTTGAGCATAGAAAAGTGGGTGGTCAGTTAGGAAAATGAAGTCACTCGAAAAGAAATATATATTCTATCGGGATCTACAAAATCAATAGGTATTGAAATTCAAACTAAGTTTAAGGCGCTCACAGGTGGTATAAAAAATGGTGATTCAAAGATTCAGTATTAAATCACGTAGTAAGTATTTCAATTAGAAAATAAATTTTTCGGTCTGCGCCAAATCCGCTATTTTCCCTTAAATCTTAATTACCCCAAATGCAACAAGGAATTTATGAGTCTCTGATTTCCAAAATGGTCCAAGCTAAGCTTGATGAGTTGCAACAGGAAACATTTTTTATCGCACAAAAGCCTATAGATAAAGCAGAAGCAAAGAATGTCCTAACCCAGTATTTCTCGGAAATTCTTCAACGGGCTTTAGGCTTATTTTCAGGGGAGGATGCTCTCAATAAGCAATTAGAATTTATAAACAAACTGATTTACCTGATCAAAGATGAATTAAAGGATGAGGAGTTTGAGGAAGATATTCTCTCGATTAATACTCATTTCCTGACAGCGATTTATTCTAAAATCAATTTTGGTTTTGCTGACTTCCCCTCTTTTTTAAAAGAAATCACACCTGAATCTCGATTAATCTTTAGTTCTCTATTCACAGGTGGTGGCGGTGCTAAAAAGCTTCAGATGGATGGAGAGCTTCAAAAGGAAATCTCTTCTTCCGATCGGATCGATTTCTTGGTTTCATTTATCAAATGGGAAGGATTACGTCTTTTGATGAGACAGCTAGAGGAGTTTACAAATAGAGGCGGAAAGTTGCGATTAATTACGACAACTTATGTTGGAGCTACTGATGCCAAAAGCGTAGAGTTTCTTTCTAAACTTCCCAACACTGAAGTCAAAGTTTCATACAATACCCAAAACGAGCGGGTTCACGTCAAAGCTTATCTCTTTTACAGAAATACTGGCTTTCACACCGCTTATATAGGATCATCTAATCTATCAAAATCAGCCTTAACAAAAGGACTAGAATGGAATGTAAAACTCACAAACAAGGAAATCCCTCATGTTCTAGAAACTGCAAAGAATACCTTTGATACCTATTGGAGTAGTAAAGACTTCGAAACCTATGATCATCAACGTCATTCTGAAAAATTAAAAATTGCCTTGAAACAAGGACGGTTTGGTGGAGAAGGAACCACCATAGATTTAGGATTTTTTGATATCAAACCTTACGTTTTCCAAGAGGAAATTCTAGAGAAGCTAGAAACAGAGCGGTCTGTACATGGAAGATTTAGAAATTTAATTGTAGCTGCAACAGGAACAGGAAAGACAGTAATCTCTGCTTTTGATTTCAGGCGATTTTATAGGTTAAATCCTACCGCAAAACTTTTATTTGTAGCACATAGAAAGGAGATTTTGCAACAATCGTTAGGGACATTTAGAGGAGTTCTCAAGGATAGTAATTTCGGAGAGCTTTGGGTAGACGGAATAGAACCTACTGAATACAAGCATGTTTTTGCCTCAGTCCAGACGCTCAATAATCGGTTAGAGAAGTTAGCATTATCAGAAAACTACTTTG
>JBDNIP010000690.1:0-8344 GCA_041688245.1 Algoriphagus sp. | reverse complement strand
CAACAGGCGCTGGCCTAGACCAGGAGATTCAACCCTGCCCAGCAGTTCTCCTACGACTCTTTTATCCATACGGGATAAGTCACTGATGTAGGACTTAAAATTTGTTTCCGTGAGTGGTACTCCCAAGATTTGCTCAGTGGAATCACTAGACCAAGAACTAGTTTTGCTTCTGCTCCACCAACCAAGTTCCTGGAAAAACAATACTTGATCTTTTCCTTCCAAATTAAGAATCTTAAAAAGTGGTTTCCAGTCATCTCGGGAATAAAGGGTGGTAAGTGTCAAAAGTTCCTCTGCCTCCAAAACTCGAAATATCCGAGCATAGACAGCGCTGAGGTTGCTAGTATTACGAATTTCGAAATATAGCTCACCGATCCAAGCAGTGTAGAAGTTGTTGATTTTGATCTTATCCTTTATTTTATAAAACGAAAAAATAGCTTCAATCTTTTTTAGAGGTAAGGAAAATCCAAGTCGCTTTTGATTTTCTCTAATTAAAAATCTCAAGGTACCTTCATCTAAGAGTGCTAAAAAGCGCTGCAAAAATAGTGGTGATTCAACCCTACTTAATGTATCAATAAGTACTTTCTTATCACTGTTTATCAGCTTATTGATGTAGGGCTTGAACTCATCAACTTGATATTCTTCGAAAGAGTGTCCTACCGGAAAATTGAAATCGAGCAGTATACTTTCCAGAATTTGTTTTAAGGAACCATCGCTTAGTTGCTGCTTACTCAAGGCATCGACATAAGACAGAAATTCTGACCCATCAAGTTCAGCTATTTGGTTGACACGGGAAGATTTGCCTGATGGCCCAAGTGTACCAGCCAGTATCTTGAATTGATTATAATCATTCCAAAACTGATTGGTAACCAGCTCTTCTACATAAGCTTGCTGCATGACCAGCGCCAATAAATCCTTAAATATGAATTTGGTAGCTTCAAAAATCTCATCCCACAGGACTTTTTCGATAAAATTGCTGAGGTATAGTCCTTTTAATCTCATCCAATTGGTTTTTTCGATGTATTCCCTTATCGAAGTTACCGTTGAATTCCATGAACCTGAAAAAGGTTTATTAATAAAATCAGTAAGGTCTTTTTTAAGCCAACCGGGGGCTTGGATAAGAATGTGATCTCGAAGTTCCCTATTGAATTGATGCTTTTTTAATAAGCTAAAAAATTGAGATTCATATTTCGAGGTCAATATCTGAAACAGAATCTTATCTCCATACTTTTGGGAATCAGGAAAAATCCCGAGCATTTCAGCTCTCCCTATTATCTCAACAATTCTAAAAAAAGCTTCCGTGGATTGCTGCGGATAGATCCCAATTAGCCTTTTCTGTACTCCCACATGAAAGGCTTTACCCTGCTTATTTTTCTCAATTGTAGATAGACTTTTTCGGTATGTATAATCCTCCCCATTCACCAGCCCCTCATCAACTTGCAAGAACCTTAATGTTTTCTTCTGAAGATGCAAAAGGGTAAGATCTCTTTTAGGAACTATCAATAACTGCTGTAAAAACCAGTTGTAAACCGTCCTTTTTTTGGATTCCAGATTTTTGTCCAATAGAATTTTGCTCAGCCAATTGAGATAGATAGGTAATACCGGAGTATCTCCCGAGTGAATTAAGCTTGATATCAATTGAAAATCTAACTTTTCAACATGTTCAATAGGCTTCAAATTCATCAGAATCCCTTTTATAACCTTATAAGAAAGCCTTTTTTTATTCTCGTGCAGTGTTTGAATCAGGCGAAATTCGTCGGGCTTTTTCCGAGCATAAATACCACTGAGTTTGTACTTATTCTTAAAGAAATTAAAGGACTGAGTCGATAGCTTGATCGATGGATTCCTGTGTTTATCAACTAACACTGGCAGCAGTAATTGCTCGGGGTTAAGCTCGAATTTGACTGCAAGCGTCTCCCAAAGAACCAACAGATCCGAGGCATTGGCTATAGACATCGGCGCTAGTTTGGTTTTTAACCAACTCCCTATTTTGGTTTCACTGCCTCGCCGCGTTTGCCGATACAAATCCAAGAATAAATCATAAACAAAATCTTTACTTCGGTAGTCAGCCATCCCAGCATGCACCTCAGGCTCATCCATTCCGAAAGTAGCTTGATCGATTGTAAAGTATCGTTTGCCTCTCAAAATATCTTTGGTATAGATAGCTGTCAAAATTTGAGCAAGCATGAAAGAACTAGTTTTACTATTCCTTTTTCCGAGTGACTTGATGGTGAGAAAGAGTAGATCCCTGTAGTTTATACCAAACTTTCTCGCAGTCTGTTTGAATAAAAATCTTAAATAATTTTCATCAGTGACGGAAGTGAGCTTTTTATTCAGAAAAAGCTCAAAAGTGATCTCATTGATAGATTTTTTGACAATAATAAAAGTCTGATTGATTGGCTGATATTCCTCTTGGACTTTTTGAAATATTTCAGTCACCCAATTCAATAATTTTCTCTTTGCCGGTGCTACCAATGCAAAAAATTCATCGATGAGCTCTTGAGAGATACTTTCCAAAAATCTTTTTTTGATGATATTACTTCTTCCAAGTAGTAGTAATAGATCGAAAATATCATCCAATTGATTGGAAATCAAGTATCTAAAGAGCGTGTTTATATCTTTAAATCTATAGTGGTGATCAATATTTCCAAGTCTTGTATATCCATTTTCTAAATAGAACTGAAAACCTTGAATCAGTATATGGTCATTAGCATTAATAGAAAACCTATCAGGTGTTTCAATCCAGGTTAAATCCCTAGTAGCCGAATTGGTAAAAATGGGATTAGTTCTGAGCAATCTATTCTTCAAGGGGTCCGAAATCACGATCTCAGGATGATTGTTTTGAATCGCTTCTTCAATGGCGAGATTCAATTTCCAGAGTTGGTCGATCCTGTTAGGATAAAGAAAAAGCTGAAGTACGATATCTTTAAATGCACTAGAAAGTTTGGATTCGTTCCAGTACCTATATTTTTGCTTTAAAATCCCTTTAATAGCATAGATAGTTTTTGATGAATCAATCTTACCCAGTTTTTTGTCATCTATGAGCACACGGACAAGCAGATCCTCAGGTAGATTTTCAATCATCCGCTTTCGATAGACAGGATATTTCATGAAAGTTTTACACAGGCTAATAAATTCTTGAGGCTTAAGTATAAACGCCTTTTCGGCAAATTCCCCAAAGTGCTTTACTTGATTATTCAACCACCAAGGCCTTCCCCCTTTTTGAATAAAAAGCTTGAAAACTGAAAACGTTAATTCTTCATCCGGGATTTTGACAAGCGAATTTTTATTTAGTTGCTTTTTTATTTCAAAAAAAAAATGACGCTTGAATTTATCTATTAAGTCACTCTTAAAGTTGGCTATATCTAGCACTCCAAGATCAATTTCAAGCTTTTCCAGTATGAAAAACTGATTGCCTAAGTCAAGTTCTTCGATAGAGTCATTAATGAAAGTTTCCAAATGTTCAGAAACGATATCAGGAATTCCATTGGCCAGAAGATCAAAATCAGAATCCTGATTAATCTGGATCTGGAATTCCATTTTTTCTATTAAGTTGTCACCTATCGCCATAGAACCTAAGCTAGTCTTTGAAAACTATTCATTAGTTGAATGATTTGCAAAGACAACCTATCGATTTTCTTAAGGTCATCAGAATTATCTTCAGATTTCAACGACAGCCATTCATGATATAATTTTTCAAATCGAGAGATTTCAATCAAATTAAGGAAATAAATATTTACTGCATGGTGAGCTAATATATTTTCTGAAATCAAGTTTTTAAAATATTTAACAAAGTCACTTTTTTGGAATCGACTGGGCCAATCAGGTAGCAGAAAGCTCAATGTATCGGAAAATTGGAAATCAGATGAAAAACCTTTGCTAATACCTGCGGCATTATTTATTTCTAAGACTGTTTCCAATTCCACTTCTTTGGACTCTATTCTCTTGAAGTAGTCAATAGACATGTCGATACTTTCTTTTGCAAGTGGTTTAGAACTATATTCTTTAGTAAGCTTTGCCACAGGCTCATTATCCGAATTATAAAGAAAAACCTGATAGGTTTTTGAGGTATCGTCTTCTATAATGCTGTAGTTATCTACCGCAAGACCATATACGATTAAGTCTTCGCTCAATGATTTCTGCTTATTTATTTCACCAGAAAAAATCCCCTCTAGAAAAACCTCACCGTCATTATCTAAGAATGAAAATATGAACGAGACTTGCTCCAAGGGTCTGAGTAAAATATGCTCGATCATGTGAAACCCTTCAGTCTCTTGATCTAACACACGAAACCTATTCATAACTCGAGATTTGACATCCAAGCAGTCTTGTAAACTGACCGATTCAAACAAGACAAAGGGATACTCGGATTCTCTTTGTTGCATTAGTAAAAAATGACTCTCATCATCAGAAGATGTTACACAATTAATAGATTTCTCATTGGTCAATAACTCAAAAAGTTCACGAATGAAACCAATCCCGGTTCCATAAAAATGCAACGCTTGATTTTCGTACTGATCCCTTGCTAATTTATAAGACCTAACTTCTGTCTTATCAGTATTAATGGTTTTTAGCTCCCAGGATTTTGGATCTGTTGTGGTTGAAGACAAGTCGAAAATTTGTAGCAGTGGTGTAGAAAGATGTCTTCTTGTGTGATTTTTAAAATTCAACGAAAGCGCTAATCTTTTCTCCAGTCCGGCAACATTATCGGTATCCCAGAAAAATTCTGATCTTATGTCAAATGCTTTACCTTTATTTTTTCCAAGTTCAACAATGGAATTTAAAAAATTAATTTTAGCCTGAATCAAATCTAATTCTATCTCCTTGCCTAAATCTAATGAATTCCCCCCACTCATTGTTTTCAAGCTACCCTCATCTAAACGTTCGCCAAACCTGGCCAAAAGGTGATTTAGTAGCCTATTGCGACGATCAATGAAATCGTCGTTATGTCTCGAACAGTCATCCAATTTATCCTGAAAATCCTCCAAACCATCTAATATGGAATCCAAATTTGGAATATCAGTTGGAACTTGGTTGAAATAGGTTGTATTGATCTTGTCTACTGAAAACAAACTTCTCAGACCCGAAAGCTGAGAAAGGTAAGAAGCCATCATTTGCTCAAAAAAGTAGAGATAAGCACCTAGCTGCTGGACGGAAGCTTGTGTTTCTTTAGTATCATTGCCAGAGATACCATTTTTTCCAAGCCCGAAGAATTCAGGCAGTTCATTATGAATGGGATAATGTTTCTGAAGTGCCTCAAGTGAAAATCTTCCTTCGGGTAGTTTTTCATCGTAGCTAAGTTCCTCATGATAAAATTTACTACTGGACAATACCTCAGAAGCGATAAGCTGCTTGGTAATAACAGGATCTATTTCATACTGGAAATTATTTTTAAATAGCCTAAGCTGAGATTGAAATGATTCGGTGACCTCATCCAAATATTGAATTTTTGGGAATTCCGATTTCGAGAAATATACGAAAGTATCAAAAACAGGCAGCCCATTTTTAAAAAGCTGTAAGTTTCGAATTTCTTTCACGCCTTCAACGCCAAAAATAAATTCTTTTATCCTTGACAAGTATATTGCCTCAACTTTTAGTGTTAGATTTTTTTCAAAAATAAATCCATATTTGGGTAATGGTCCAGTAAATACCTGCTCAGGATTCAAACCTCCTTCTTTCCATAATTTCATAGGATCATGAATCTCCACTTGGGGAGTTATATACTTATCCAAGTCCGTATAGATCTTAGCCATAACTAGCTCACCCAATGCATCTGATTCAATAGTCACATCGGCTTTGATACTCAGATATACTTTTTTGAGGATAAAAACTTCTTCCAAATCGTGCCCAATTAATCTATGAGCATGGAATACGGCGGACACTTCCCGTTTCAAGAAACTGAGTTCGATAGCACTCAGGTCCTCACTACATTCTACAAATATTTCGAATAGACCTCTTACACCCATTTTATTATCTGAGATAGGAATGACCCAAGCATTTGCTACGCTCTTGACCCTATCGATGATGAGTTTGCGGTAATCATTTACCGTGACTGGATTGGTATTAAATACCACTGCAGGACCAAATAACAAGTTTTTATTGGTTGAATCGAAATCATCTGAACCAAACAAAAATATATCCTCAATAGGGAAATCTGTTCTATACCCCAAATCTGTCAAGGCATAGCACAAATACTCTAAAAATGTAACGCCCGGATCATGGTAGTTGTAGTCTGTCCAAATTTTGCCTGAATAATGCTGTGCAAACTTCAAGCCCTCCTCAAAAAGAAGATCATACCTTAATATTGATTTCTTAGAAAAATCACTTGAAATAAAATTACTCACAGCACTATATTATTTAGGAAGTTTAAACCTTAAAAAGGCAAAAGATTACTGACGGAGAAATGGATTAGAAATGGTTCGCCCGTTGTTGGATCTAACCCGTAATGACGTGCAGTTTTCACCTGCAGGGCATAGTCGTACATAGTACCGGACCAGCGGAATCTGAGCCTATTAAAAAAACTCCCATAGTGTGCTCGTGTCTTAGTAATTCCACGGGTGGATGACTTACCCCCATAAGTATTCAGCGTAATCGCATGCGCCAATGCATAGCGGCCACTTCCTTTTGATCCATTAATTCTAAGTACCACCTCAAAGGCACATGGCTCCGTAATATTTTCTATTACAGTATGCCATTTCCCATCGCCGGGTACTTGACCGTTTAGAAATGAGCCAATTACTCCCTTAGTGGTGACATATCCGTCTACATCAAGTTTGGATTTTGGATTTTCTACTCCAACTCCGATATTTCCTCCATTTTTGAGAACCAAAACAGGTGAATTATCCTCTTGTTGAACTATGAGTCCACTTATTCCTTCTTTGTCAAGGTTGAAGCTCCATTCAGGTTTGAGCTGCTTGAAATTTTTATAAAATGAAATCAGCCTATTGGACTTACCTACAGGGGTAATCTTAAATCCGTTTTCCCCTTCTCGGGAAATACCATCATCGACAATATTTACTGTAGATTCAATTAGATCAGCAAAATGCTTTTCAGAGGGTGCACTGCCCTTCTTAAAATAATTGATGAGTGATTGTCTGTTTAATAAAGCCATTCTTAAATTCTGAAGGTGAAATGATATACTTCTTCGTCTTTAGTTTTACTTTTCTCTTCCCCAAGTATCGTTCCTGACCAACTCCCGTTATTTTCTGAGGAAACGATCAGATTTTCACCTAAAATCAAATCCTCCAAGTCAAAAGGTTCTGCAGGACTATAATTATCTTCTTTAACTAGTGCTAGATTTTTTAGCGGATATGGGACTAAAATTGACCATGGTTTACCTACAATCAATGTATCCATACCATCATCTAAAAGTGCCCCATCAGAAAAAATAAAATCACCTTGATCATTTTTATACATGTGAGCCAAGGAAAAGCCAGTCAGTGACTTCACATACGGACTATTTGTAATCAAATTGAAGATTTCAGACTTCTTAGTTTCCCGATTTACAAAAGCGTCGGACAAATCATGATAGAACCAAGGGCATATTGACTCAAGTATATCCCGATACAGCTTCTTAAATACAAGCCCAGTATTCTCCGAATTAAGTCTAATCTCACCTTTAATCAAAAGGTACTCATATTGAGGATTTAGGATTTTAAATTGCATGAATGGATTGGTAATTTCATTTAGAAAAAACTCCATTTCTTTGATTTGTCCGGGATTTAATTTTGGCTGATAAAAGTTGCTCTTATCCTCGATCACAGGGATTCCCACTATTCTTACTGTCCCAAAATCGATGAAATTTTCATACCCAAAATTCCCAAAAACTTTAACGAAGCCCAACCAGCTAAATTCATTGAGAAGCATTTTCTCAATATCCCAAGTGGTAACCGCTCTATATTTATGTTTGAGACTTTGACTGACTCGATGATAAAAAGGGATCTTATCCTCTGAGGATCTGCCACCTGAAGAGGGAATCGGCTGTATTAGATCAAGCACTCCAGGAAGATTATATTCGAAGGATTGCACACTGAATGCAGGTAATACTGGCTTGTGGATTATTCCTTCTTTCAGTACGGCTGTTGCAGAAAGGGCGTTCAAGAAAATTCCCGAAACTCTGCTAGCCATTTCTGCATTATTTAAAGTGCTGCAACAGATCCAATAGCAGGAACTGGACATGACTTGATTGTTCTTATTAATATCTTTTGGACTCCTAAATGAAATAATCCCAGATCGGGTCAATCCATAAGTACCGTCAAACAGCAGATCCTCTGTTTTAAACGGCCTCCACTCGTCAGAAGAGAGATAAAACCAATCTAAGCTAGGAGCATCACCGTGAGTCCAATCT
>JBDNIP010000689.1:0-1399 GCA_041688245.1 Algoriphagus sp. | reverse complement strand
TAAATTAATTAGACTAAAAAAAATGAAAGAACCCAAAAACTACCTGATCATTCTATTTTTACTTTTCTCCAATGGCTTATTTGCTCAGCAGCCTACAGATGAATTGGCCATTAAAAACTCTTTGAACTATGGGAAATCTGTAGCTGTTTTTGGGGGTTCAGTTTCGGTTATTCCAGCAAGCGAGACTGCCAAAAATATGTGGAGGGAACGTTTAGGAATGAGTGTTACTACTTATGGAGTTGGTGGAGCAGGTTTTTCTTCCTTACAGGGGAAGTCCTTACAACAGCAAGTAGATAAATCAGGGGTATTTGATATTTACATTCTCTGGGCTTCAACCAACGATTATACCAACAAAAGAGAAAGTGGTAGCTATACTGATTATACTGAGTTTGATGGCTTTGATACCGAAAAGCTGATTACACAAGCAGGAGGAATCAATTACTGCATCAAAAAAATCTACGAGTTAAATCCCAATGCCACCATTTACTTTTTCACTTCCAGCAAAGCTTTTCATGAGCGTGGTGGCTATGATTCTTCTGATCCCAATGGCATGGTAAACTATGTGGACATGCAAAAGAAAATCTGTGAGCTACATGGTATCCCCTACTTAGATCAGTTTACTCTTGGTGGATACAATACCTTTAACCAAGAGCTGTTTTACCGTGATCCTATTCATATGAATGCGGAAGGATACAAGAAAATAGGTGCACTTCAGGTAGCATTTTTGGCTTTCCCACAGTAAAATAATAAGCTCTTTTTTTGATCGGAAAGCATTAGAATTGACTAATAAAGACGAGAAAAATAGTTAGTTAAATTAAATCGTTTGCCATCATTCTCAAGCATTCCAAAGTTTAGGGTAAAAAAGAGGCTAGTAAAAATTGCTAGCCTCACTCCTTTTCAACTTTTTAAATTCTGTTACCTCGCATTGAGAATTACGTTTTTCATTGCCCAAGGCTGTTCTCCTCTTTTCTTGGACTGAATTCGAATAAATCGCACACGTTCGGAGGATTTCCATCGCAGATTATTGACTCCTACTTTTCCTTCTCCATTGGCCACTTCAGTCCAATTATCCCCGTTCTGAGAAGTGGAAACTGCATAATTAAGCGGAAATTGATCTTTACCAGAATCAAATTGAATTTCTGCCAGTTGATGCGCATTTGGCAATTCTACTTGAAACCACATCCCCGGTTCTTGTACTTCATCCGTCTTCCAGCCCTTAAATCCAAAAGCATAGGACGGGTCTTTCGTAGAACCTACACCTTGAAGAGCGGTACTGCTTGCTGTCACTATCCAATTATCCTGAAGAATTAGCGCTTTTGGTACTTCTTGGATCAATTCATCAAAACTATAATTAGTTTTTCTTTCTTTAGTTTCCTCTCTGATCTGAGCGACATATTCT
>JBDNIP010000688.1:0-2885 GCA_041688245.1 Algoriphagus sp. | reverse complement strand
TTGCGAGACCTGAAACAGAATTATGAGTGTATACAAGACTCAGCTAGGTCGAAGCCATCCCTGCTGGAGGCAGGCTTCGGATTTGAAATGATCTGATAACCGTTAAGTTTAGTATTAAATCCTCTCAATGACGAATAAAGCACATGCAATGACGAAAAGTAATGAAAACCCACAACTGATAACCCACAACCGAAAACCCAAAACTGACAACCAATAAAATCATGTTCAAAAACTACCTGAAAATCGCCTTTAGAAATATTAGAAGAAACAAGCTTCGGTCTGGAATTCATATTCTCGGTTTATCTCTGGGAATAGCGATCTGTTTTTTGATTTTCAATGTGGTGACTCATTCCTACAGCTTTGATCGTTTTCATCCGGATGTGGAGCGAATTTTCAGGATCAATACGATTTCGGATTGGGGAGATGGAGATAGATTTCCTAACTCCGGAACGCCCGGGCCATTAGGAGACGTGATCGATCAGGAGGTTGCTGGCATCATGCAAAAGGCGAGATTATATACGCTACACGATGTCTTGGTGTCGGATCCCAGAAACAATAAAACTTTCGGAAGATCCAATTTGATGACCTTCGCAGATCCGGGATTTTTCCAGATTTTTCCCAGAAAATGGCTTGCAGGAAATCCTTCCTCAGCTCTTGAACAGCCCAATTCCCTAGTGATTTCAGAGAAAAGTCTTACTAAATATTTTCCAGGTTCGGCGCCAAGTGACGCATTGGGAATGGAGCTTATGTATGTGGACTCGGATAGCATTTCGGTTCAGATCACCGGTGTCGTGGAGGATTTTGAGGAGAAGTCCGATTTTATCTTTCAAGACTTCATTTCTTTTAATACCATTCAAACAGACGAGCAAAAAGAATGGTATGGTCTGAATCAGTGGGGAAACGTGAATTCCAGCTCTCAATTATTCGTGAAAGTTGCAGACGGAGTGACCAAGGATGATCTGGAAGCTACTTTAGTACCTGTAGCCCAAAAACATTTTGAATCCGAAACGGTGGAGGAGACTACCTTTTTTCCGGAGCCGCTTACGGAAATGCACTTTTCCCAAAACTATGCAAATGATCAGGTTTCCAAGGTCTTTTTAAATGGATTGGTCTTTATCGGCTTTATTATTTTGGTATTAGCTGCGTTGAATTTTATCAATTTAGAAACCGCACAGGCCATCAATCGGGCGAAAGAGGTGGGCATCCGAAAGACAATCGGAGGAAGTAGGGCCGAGTTGATCGGACAGTTTCTGGTGGAGACACTGCTATTGGTAGCTCTGAGCACTCTTTTGGCCATGATTGTGGTGGAAGGCTTGCGTTTTGCTTTCGCAGCTTATTTTCCTCAAGATTTTGTCTTGAATTACCTTACACCGCCTAATTTGATTTTCTATCTCGGTTTTCCTGTGCTGCTTGCTTTGATAACAGGGATTTATCCAGCGCTCGTGTTGTCAGGATATGAAACTCAACGGGCGCTAAAAGGAGATTTGAGTTCAAAAGGTGGGTTTTCAATGAGTGTTTTCCTTCGAAAAAACTTGACTGTGCTACAGTTTTCATCTTCGATTGCTTTTATCATTCTTGTTTTGGTGCTGAATGCCCAGTTGAAATTTGTCACCAGTCAGCCCTTAGGTTTTGAGAAAGATGCGGTGCTTTATACTTCACTACCATTCATGTCAGACCCGGACAAGATGGCGCAACTTCGAGATCGACTCAACCAGGAATCTATGGTGGCCAGCAGTAGTCTAAGTGGAAGTTTGGTTTCTTCCACTAGCCTTTGGACTTCGGATGCCTATATCCCAATGGATACGACGGAGAAGCAGATTTTTATTCAGGTGATGAATGTGGACTCAGCATTTGTGCATGTGAATGAGATTCCGCTTTTGGCAGGAACAGCCGCACTGAAAGGAGAAAATGAAATTTTGGTCACCGAAAATTTTATCAAAGAAGCTGGCATATCTTCCAAAAATGCCGCCATAGGACTGGAAATCAGGCATAGCGAAAAGCAGATGAAAATCGTTGGCGTGATCGGAAACTTTCACTCCCGTACGCTTCGGGAAGAAATCAAGCCGATGCTGATGAAGCAAAATTCGACCTATTTCCAAACTATTAGTGTGAAGCTTACTTCGGATCAGAATCTAGCAGAAGCCAAGCAAAATCTGGAGGATGTATACCGCTCAATCTACCCAGAGGAAGAAGCTTCGTTCAGCTTCTTGGATGCTGAGATTGATCGCTTTTACCAAGAAGATATGAAAATCCGGAACGTGCTTGGCTTTGCCTGTGGACTGGCAATTCTGATATCATGCATGGGTTTATTTGGACTTTCTTCCTTTACCATTGCCCAGCGAACCAAAGAAATCAGCATCCGAAAAGTCCTTGGAGCCAGCCTTCAGCAGATCTTGTTTTTGATCTCAAAAGAATACTTGATTTTGGTAGGAATTGCCTTCTTATTAGCGGTTTATCCAGCTTATTATTTCTTGAATTTCTGGTTGAATGGCTTCAATACTCGTATTGACATGCCGTATCTAATTTTTGCTGCTGCAGGAATCGGAGTGATGGCGATTTGTCTGATTATCGTAGGTATTCATTCCTATGTAGCTTCTCAAAGAAATCCGGCGAAGGTGTTGAAAAGCGAGTAGGCCGGAAAGTCAGAAAGCTGAAAGGATGTCCGATGTTGGGTGTTGGATGACCGATGTTTGATGTCCGATGTAGGGTGTTTTTTGTCCGATGTCGGGTGTCGGGTGTTGGATGACCGATGTTGGATGTCGGATGTCGGGTGTCCGGTGCTCGATGACTGATGCCTGGTACCGGATGCTTGCTGTCAAATGATTGAAAGCGGATGGCGCTGGTGTCTTTTGCAATGACGAAATCGCTTACAAAGTCTCAAAAGG
>JBDNIP010000687.1:0-2597 GCA_041688245.1 Algoriphagus sp. | reverse complement strand
TCTCAAAAAATATTAAACCTGCCGGCATTCTTGGTTTATACCATACCGGTAAAAATATTATTGTGATTTATCAAAAGGGAACTAGTGAAGATGTCATTGTAAGAAATCAACAGGAAGCAAACCCAATAGATTTGAATTTAATTGAGGAAACATATGCAGCTATTTTTAACTCGAAAAATGAATTGATCCAAAATGATATTCTAGTTCCTTCGGGTTTGATTTTTAGTAGAGTGATTACAAAAGACGGAGAGATTTTAGTCAAGAAAAATCAGGACTATTTCGGTTCAGAAGAGGATCAGGTGGTTTACTATAAGCTGAAATTAAAAGAGATACCCCGGCGATGATTTTACTTTATGTGTAAATAATTTATTTTTGTCGTATAAATTCTTAGCTATGGATTTTAAAATAACACTTGCCTTTGATTCAAAAGTTATCGCTAATGCCAAAGCCTTTGCGAAGCAGAATAAAATCAGTCTTTCAAGACTGACTGAATACATTTATTCACAACTGACGTCAAATGACTACAAAACTTTAGAAGATCTTCCGATCGCGGATTGGATTGATCAGGTGGCAGAAGGAGAGGCTGAGTATACCCGATTCAACGATAAAAACTCTTCCAAGAAAAAGGAATTCTTTGAGTCTCGGAAATGGAGCTGTTTCTAGATGAAAATGTCCTTATTTCTGTTCTGAATAAGGAATTCCCTGTTTCCCCCTATTCATCAAGGATTCTAAGCTTGACACAAATTGATGGATATGAGCTCTACACTTCACCAATCTGTCTTGCAATTGCTTTTTATTTTTCGGAGAAAAAGAGTGGAGCTTCCCTCGCAAAAAAGAAAATCACAATTTTAGAATCCAAACTCTCGATCACATCAATTGGAGCCGATGAAGTTCGTCAAGCGATAGTAAATCTTAAAGTTCTCGATTTTGAAGATGGTTTGAATATTACGCTGGTTTGGGAGCCGGTTGTGATGTAGTCGTTTCGGAGGATCCAGGAGACTTTCACTTTTCAGAGATTCCTGTATTTGACTGTCAGGGATTTGTTAGAAGGTATTTTGGGTAGGATTTTCCATGAAAAAGATTTTTCAATAGCTTCACATTTATTAATTCACCTCAAGATTCGCCTGTCCAACTCAAGCCGGTAAACCTTAAATTCCAAAAGCTGAAATTTTTCTGAAAGTGGATTGATCACATAATTCAAAGAGCTGGGATCCACTGACGAAGGGATTACAAAACACAGGATTCCAGATTTCAAAAGGTCTGTTCCATAGGTTTGAGAAGCGCGAACTGGCGGAATATGATTCCAGTCTTTTGGTAGATCGTTTGCTTTTGGTAGAAAAATCAATTCATCTGGAACAGTGATTTCCATAACGGAATATAGGACATAACGCTCCGATGAAAGTAATTCTGGGTCTATCGTGAGGCGTTCTAAAAGTGCGGTGGAGATACTTGAGCCGGCATAAAGTGCTGGAGATCCGGGAAGATTCCACCGACCTCCATACAGTCTAGCTCCCTCGCCACTCGTGTCACAATACTCATATGTCGCTAGTCGATAAGCTTTCATCAAACAGCTATGCCATGCTGCGATCGCATGATCTCAATCTTGAGTAGATCAATCCCAGCTGATACATCGATCAATTCCAAGGGTTTTCGATTACCAATGGAAAAAAGTGGGCGATCCATCCATCTTATGAATCCATCTCGGCCAAAGTAATTCACTCCGGTCGCATACAAATCCGCCAATTCGTAGATTTTTTCAGATTGGATGGTATCAAAAACTGTCTTGCGATGAAGGGTTTTTGTGGATACGCCCAGTGCATCGGCAAGGGTGCCATAGTCAAGACCAGATAACTCTTTTAAATTTTCAAAGGCATTCTTGTCAATTCCATTTCGGAATGTATCTATCCGACTAAGTGGCTCATCCATCCAGCCAAGCGCTAGACCCAAAATCGAACGAACTGATAGTGTGGTAGTGCTATAGGCTGCCAAAGCTGGCTCACTAACTTTTAGAATTTTCTTTGCCATAACGCTAATCGGTAATATGTCTGATAAGAGATTTTTCCGTACAATTATTTTTTATAGATTCCAACGATCGGAAAATGGACTATAAAGAGTCAATCAGACATGAATCGTTTAATCGGAAAATCTTTGCTGACTTCTGGTGGATTCATTTCCAATTCCTCATTTTCAATTCTAAACTCTTCCATTCCAATACTCCAGCCGCTCGCATTTCGTAGTTTCAAATTTTTAGATGACGATTAAATTTTAGGAATAATTTGGAAAAAAATTCGATACAATTTGCTTTTGTAGTTCTGAATTTTGCGATGTCTGTTTCAAACCAAAGTAGGCGCTGATTTTTTGATTTTTAAAGATGTAGATAACCCCGCCCAGCATAGTGCAAAAGGGAGAAAATCAAGTTTCAAAAATTATGAAATATGTATATCTGCAATGACGCCAGTAGCCTTATTTCATTTGCTTTTTGGGACCGAAAACGATAGATCGAAACGCCCAATTATCAATTGTGCGTCAATTATATTCTTGCCTCTTCTACTGACTGGCAAAGTAGCGGATAATCAAATTTTTCAATAGGTATATCC
>JBDNIP010000686.1:0-12755 GCA_041688245.1 Algoriphagus sp. | reverse complement strand
TATAACTGTATCAATCATTTTTTATGTAATGGTTTACAACTTTTGTATGTCATTGGTGCTATTGCGGATATGCATGATTTGTACTTAAAATCTGATGCTAGTTGATCTCAAAATAAATTTCCCTGTACGGTTGAAGGCTTAGTGGCTTGAATTGTTCCCCTGAGCATGTCTGTCATCAATTTAAGAAATCCAGGTTCCCAATTTCCAGGATGCACTTTCATATCCTTTCCTTCAAACTCTATTGGACCTAGCATTTTCTCATAGCCAATTATCATAGCCCAAATAGCGTAAAATGTGATTTCGGGTTGCAATTCAGCTCTAATACTACCATCCTTTTGTCCTTGGCTGATAATTGATATCCCGATTTTTGCAGGATCTTGATGAATCTCTAGAAGCTTTAAAAAATGTGCACTTCCCAGAATAAGTGGGCTGATCATTTCCCGGGTTGTTGGATCATTATATTGCTTCACTAAATCCAAAAAATTGATAATCGAATTGTAATAGACTTGATTTCGCTTTGCAAATGCACAGACACGAACCAAAAGCTCAGAGACTTTCTCCAGACCAGACTTCCCTGTGCTTTTGTGGATATCTTTAAACTCGTCTTTGAATTGATCATAAGCCTTCTTGGTCAAGGCCATAAATAGATCTTCCTTATTCTTATAGTAAAAGTAAGTCAACCCTTTACTAATTCCTGCGTTTTTTGCCACATCCTCCATTCGGGAAGCCTGATATCCCCTCGATGTGAAGAGTGCTACTGCTGAATCTAGTATAAGTTTTTCCTTGTTTTTCTCCCTTGGCATTTCTTGATCTTATTTAAAAATCGCTCTCATAAATGTATTAAACTTGGTTCGAAAAGAATATTCAAAATTTGGCTTTCTTTTGAGGGGCTAAAAAATTGCTTCAGAATTATTCGAAAGCACTTTTAATCGTGGATTAAAATCTATTAGTTGACTTCAACAATGAAATAATTCTTTTTTCCTTTTTGCACCAGCAAATACTTTCCCTGTAAAAGTTGCATTGATTGTAATTCACTTGCATCATTCAATTTCTCTTTGTTAATGCTGACTCCTCCTCCTTGGATCATTTTTCTTGCCTCACCCTTAGATGCAAAAACCACACCCTTAGTGATCTCCCCAAATAAGTCCAAAACATTCCCAATAGATCCGTAATCAGCTTTGCTAACTTGAACCTGAGGTACACCATCAAAAACTTGAAGAAATGTTCGCTCATCCAACAGTGTCAAATCTTCGGTAGATGATTTCCCGAAAAGTATTTCAGATGCTTTAACCGCAATTTCATATTCCTTTTCTCCATGAACCATCGTTGTGATTTGCTTTCCGATTTCCTTTTGCAAAGATCTCAAATGTGGCATCTCAGCATGTGAAGCCTCTAAAGATTGAATTGCAACTTGATCCAAAACTGTAAAGATTCGAATGTATTTGGAAGCATCTTCATCGGAAACGTTCAGCCAGAACTGATAAAATGCATACGGAGAAGTTTTCTCGGAATCCAGCCAAACTGAACCACTTTCAGTCTTTCCAAACTTAGTGCCATCCGCTTTGGTGATCAAAGGTACCGTGAGTGCATAAGCACTTCCACCACCCATTCTTCGGATCAGTTCAGTTCCTGTTACGATATTTCCCCACTGATCAGAACCGCCTAGCTGTACTGTACAATTTTCATTTTTCCAAAGGTGATAGAAATCATATCCCTGAATCAGCTGGTAGGTAAACTCTGTAAAAGAAAGCCCATTTCCATCATCCAGCCTTCTCTTTACAGAATCTTTGGACATCATGTAGTTAACTGTAATGTGCTTACCAATATCTCGGATAAAATCTAAAAAACTGAATTTGGAGATCCAGTCGTAATTGTTTACCAATTCCGCTTTATTTGGGGTAGTTCCAGAGAAGTCCAAGAACTTTGAAAGTTGACTCTTTAGGCAAGCAATATTATGATCTAAGGCAGACTTATCCAATAAGTTACGCTCTGCAGATTTGAATGAAGGGTCTCCAATCATCCCAGTGGCGCCTCCGATAAGTGCAAATGGCTTGTGACCAGCAAGCTGAAAGTGTAATAAAGTCATCACTCCGACGAGGTGACCAATGTGAAGCGAATCTGCCGTAGGATCAAAACCCAAATAGGCTGATGCCATTCCTTTCTTCAAATGTTCTTCGATCTCAGGCGTCATGTCCTGGAGCATTCCTCTCCAACGTAGTTCTTCTATAAATGAATTCATCGATCAGTGTTTTGAAGAGGGTAAATATATGGCTGTGTTTTGAAGGAATGAAGAAAAGACCGAATCAATCTATATTTATCTTAAATCAGCCAAATTCCCCACAGAAGTAAAAGCTCTGATCAATGAAGCGAATTTTCTTTACTTTCAGCATAAATAATTTATCGATATGACAATCAAGAAATCTGTTTTGAGCATGCTGTTCAGCTTAGTTTTTATGGGAATTGGATTAGCTCAAAACCCCCCTCAATGGATGAGATACCCATCCATTTCACCTGATGGTTCTAAAATTGCATATACTTACAAAGGCGATTTATATGTGGTGCCGAGTGTAGGAGGCGATGCAAAGCAAATCACTTTTCATGAAGCCCATGATTATAAGCCTGTTTGGAGTAAAGACGGGAACAAAATTGCCTTTGCATCCGACCGATATGGTAACTTTGATATTTTCATAATGGATGCTAATGGTGGGGCGGCGTCGCGCTTGACCTATCACTCGAATGATGAACTTCCTTATGATTTTTCTACTGATGGGACAAAAGTAGTTTTTGGCGCAACAAGACTTGATATAGCTTCCCATAGACAATACCCAACAGGTTCACAGCCAGAATTGTATACCGTTTCCACAAAAGGTGGAAGGGTGGATCAAATCTGGACAATCCCTTCCGAATACATTCAATCCAATAAGGATGGAAGCAAAATGATCTACCATGATAAAAAAGGTGGTGAAAATGAATGGAGAAAACATCATCAATCCGGAATCGCAAGAGACATCTGGATCTACGATCAACGTTCGGATGCTCATAAAATGTTGACCAGTTTCTATGGTGAAGATAGAAACCCTGTTTTTTCACCTGATGAAACAGAGATCTTTTATCTGAGCGAATCAAATGGAAATTTCAATGTATTCGCTCTTGAACTAGCCGATCCTGAGAATTCTTCAGCACTCACTGATTTTAAGACTTATCCTGTTCGTTTTTTATCTATTGCCAATAATGGTTTAATGTCATTTAGTTATGACGGTGAGCTCTACACATTAAAGAAAGGTGAAAGTCCAAAGAAGCTGTCTGTCACACTAAAAACTCAGGCTATTAGCAATTCGGATAATTACATTGCTATCAATGGCGGAGTAAGAGAAATGGTAATTTCTCCCGACGGTAAAGAAATTGCTTTTATTGCAAGAGGTGAAGTTTTTGTGACATCCGTAGATGGTGCATTAACCAAGCGTATAACCAATACGGCCGAACAGGAACGATTTGTTGAATTCGGGCCCGATGGGAAATCAATTATTTATTCCAGTGAAAGAAATGGGAAATGGCAAATTTTTGAGAGTAAGAAAGTACGATCAGAAGAACCCTTTTTCTTTGCCTCTACATTATTGAAGGAAGAGGTCATGATCAGTAGCACTGAAGATGTCTACCTGCCCAAGGTCTCTCCTGATGGAAAGAAAATAGCCTATATATCAGGAAGGCGCACATTGAAAGTAATAGATCTAACTACAAAAGCCGAAGTAACCTTGCTGACTCCCGAGCAATTATTTCATATGAGAGATGGGGATCAATATTTCACCTGGAGTCCCGATAGTAAATGGTTGTTGGCTTCATATCGACCAACTATGGTGAATTCAGAAGTGGTACTGCTCGATGCTTCTGGCAAAAAGCCAATGCAAAATCTCACTAAGAGTGGGTATGGTGATGATAAGGCAATCTGGGCAAATGATGGAAAGCAGATGCTTTGGTTTTCCAATCGAGACGGTCTAAGAAGCTATGCCACGAGTGGTCAAAACCAAAATGATGTTTACACGCTCTTTTTCAATCAAGAAGATTGGGACAAATTCCGCTTATCCAAGGAGGATTTTGACTTGATGAATGAAATCGAAAAATCTACTAAAAAGGAAACTGAAGCTGATAAGGACAAGAAAGAAGCTCCTAAAACAACTAAACCTTTAACATTTGATCTTGACGAGATCGAAGAGCGCAAAGCTAGATTGACTATTCATTCTTCAGATCTGGGGGATGCTGTGCTAGCTAAGGATGGTGAGAAACTTTATTACCTGACAGCATTTGAGAAAGGAATGAACTTGTGGAGTACAAATCTCCGCACCAAAGAAACCAAACAGGAGATCGCTCTGAACGCTAATTCTGCCAGCTTAATGTGGGATAAGCAGCAAAAAAATTTATATCTCATAGCAAACGGATCGATTTCCAAAATCAATCCTGAAACTATGAAACAGGAGCCCATCAAAATAGCAGGTGAAATGACCTATGATAAAGATGCTGAGCGTGCACACCTTTTTGAACATATTTGGTTGCGGACAAAAGGGATATTCTATACCCCGGATATGCACGGAGTAGATTGGGAAGCTGCTAAGTCCAACTACGAGAAATATATTCCACATATTGGAAATGAGTATGAATTTGCAGAGATGGTCTCAGAGATGATCGGTGAGCTAAATGTATCTCATGCTGGAGCGAGATACTCCAGGACAATAGCTATGGCTGACGCCACTGCGTCATTGGGTATTTTCATTGATTACTCTTTTAAAGCGAATGGAATAAAAGTAATGGAAGTGATCTCCGGAGGGCCACTGGACAAAGCTGGAATTACGATAAAGCCAGGAATGATTATCGAGCAAATTGACGGCGAACTCGTATCACCAGAAATAGATTTTGCGAAGTTTTTGAACCGAAAGGCAGAAAAATTCACACTTATCGAAGTTTTGGATCCAAGCTCAGGAATCAGAGCTCAGTATACCATCAAGCCAATTTCTCTTGGTGCAGAGAACCAATTACTTTATAAGCGATGGGTTAGAAAGAATCAAGCTGAAGTAGATTCCCTCAGTGGGGGCAAGCTTGGTTATGTTCATATACCAGGAATGAGCGATGGGCCATATCGAAATGTCTATGAGGAAATGATGGGAAAATATCATGAGCGTGAAGCCGTAATAGTAGATACTCGTTTCAATGGTGGCGGAGATTTAGTAGCGGATTTAGCAATGTTTTTTACTGGAGAAAAGTTTTTGACTTATGCCACTGAGGACAAAGTGGTTGGATACGAGCCAACATCCAGATGGACTAAGCCAACTTTGGCCATGTTTAATGAAGCGAACTATTCAGATGGTCACTGTTTTGCTTGCGGCTACACTGACCTGAAAATCGGGAAAACTGTAGGAATGCCTACGCCGGGAACCTGTTCGTTTGCAGGTTGGGAAAGTTTATCGAATGGTGTCAGATGGGGAGCAGTGCCTATCTCTGCCAAAAATAAGGCAGGTGAGTGGTTAGAAAATAATGAGACCAGACCTCAATTTGAAATAAAAAATATGCCCGGTAAGATTGATAAGGGGATAGATCAACAACTGACAAAAGCTGTAGAAGAGCTGCTCAAGGAAGTGAATTGAAAAAAAATCAGAAAAAAAAAGTCCGACGATTACTTGTCGGACAATTTTTATTCTGTTTAGGTTTACTGATAACTCTTTGTGTTTAATGTCTCATCATTCTCGAAGAATTCATGAAGCTTAACGAAAGAATTGTCGAAATAACCGCCCAACATTTTCTTGATGATGAATGATCGGTATTCATCTTTAGAAACAATTGGAAAATACTCATGGCTCTTACCATAAGATTTATGACTGACAAATCCTTTTCTTTCAAGAATTCTTACAATCGTGGACACTGTGTTGTAAGCCGGCTTTGGCTCAGGCATTGGCAAAAGGATATCTTTTACAAATCCTTTTTCAATTTCCCAGAGGATCTGCATGATCTCCTCTTCTGCTCTAGTTAATGGTTTCATAAATAAGGCGTTAAGTTTTAAACTACCAGAAAATTATTGGTTTAGTTTCGAAAAACCAAAAATTTAACCAATTAGTTTTACTGTTTAGTTTAAATAAATATTAATACGTTGAATATGAACCTCTTATTGAAAAAAAAATACTCCCATAGTTGAGAGTATTTTTCTTACACAGCTCTTAATTTGATTATTCCCGAGGCATGAAGCAGTTTGACAATGGGATAAGTTGGGTCAAATTCATACCATTTGACCGCAAAATTTGGTCTGTTCGGCAGTCGATGATGATTATTCTGAAATAATTCTCCAAGCATCAACACATCCAACAAAAGACTGTTTTTTGACTTATCGTTATTGTCAAAATTTGAATACCCATATTTATGACCACTCCAATTGACTATGGCTCCATGTACAGGTCCCATCATGAAATGAATGGGTAGAAGAAAGTACATCCACCAATGTGTTCCGGCTAAATCAAAAACAGAAATGCATAGAACATAAACCGTTACATAGAATAATCCCCATCCCACTCTCGCTGCCATTGTGTCTGCAAACCTATCAAACCTGTTCCAATCCGGAATGTCTTTCGAAAATCGTTCTTCAGGTTTTAACTTAAATGAAAAATATTCATTGTAAATATTTTTTGTCTTCCACATCATTGTGAGCAGATTTTCTGTGTGATGCGGGCTGTGTGGATCTTTTGGGGTGTCACTGTAAGCGTGATGCATACGATGAAGAATTGCATAAGCTCTTGGAGACAAATAAGAACTACCCTGAGCACACCAAGTGAAAATGTAAAAAAATTTTTCCCAATATTTATTCATCGAAAACATCTGATGAGCAGCATAACGATGCAGAAAAAAACTTTGGCAAAACAAAGATAGATACCAATGAAGCATGAAAAGAATAATAATTACCATTGGAAAAATGATTAAAGTGTAGGCTGTTATAAGTCTTTATCGAGGAACATTGTTTATATCCTGGCAAAGCATTGGATTTTCTGGAAGGTAATTGGTGGCAGCTATTGAATTTAACAATTTGACATAGAGTTTATTCAAATGATAAGGTCTGATCATTGACTCGGCGGAAAGCTTTTTTTTCCT
The DNA here is from genome assembly GCA_041688245.1 of Algoriphagus sp. GTDB lineage: Bacteria > Bacteroidota > Bacteroidia > Cytophagales > Cyclobacteriaceae > Algoriphagus. The sequence goes on along the minus strand of JBDNIP010000686.1, from coordinate 5,633 downwards.
TTGCTTCAATTTTGACAAAAACTTTCTCATCCAAACTTTTCTCAATATGAACTACTAAAAGTGCTATCTCGTTGCCATCTTTAGTTTCTCCATCGAATACGACAACTGTAAAATCTTCAAATGTGATGCTGGCAGGCGGAAGACAAAATGAATCATTTGCTGAATTAATCATATATTTTTCTTCTTCAGGGTCGATACCAATTATACGGCTTTCATCAGAAACTCCGATCAATAATATTCCACCTTCAGTATTGGCAAATGCTGAAATAGTCTTTGCAATCTTGAATTTGGAGGTAATCTTCAACTTGCGATCAAAGCGATTATTTTCTTTTCCTTCAATCATTTTTTTGATAAAATCTTCGTCAACCATTGCGGAATTAATTGTATTGGTTTAGATTTTGATTAAATATTACACAAATGCCTTTTTTAACACAACAGCCAATGTTGAAATTTTTGAACTATGAAAATTACTAATTCTGGATTTAACCCTGCTGAAATCAATAAATTGATAGAAGAGTTGAAATCAATTGGAAAACGATTTAAAGTTATTCCCGACGAAGAAAATACTGATGAATTTGTCAATTTCTATTTTGTAGGAATGTATGAAGGAAAAGAAGTCATTTACGATGCAGCCATTTATACCCTTAGACTTCACCATGCAAGTGAAGTCTATGAGCTAGCAGAGCATAAAGCGGCACAGAAGTTCCCCAATTTTAAAGGAATAACGTACGAAGAAGATGAAAATGGAAATATGAAGTCACTTTCGGCTGAGGAGGAAGAAATTGGCTGGTTCATTACCGAAATCATTATGGAAATTGAAGAGGATGAATCTGTCAAAGTTCAAGAGTTTGTGGACATCGACACCCACCATGATTATGGAATTGGACTAGACGCAAGTATAAATGTTGAGTTTATTGATGATTCCATCATTGCAAAATTTGTCAAAGAATTTAACGATGATACATTAATTTTGGATGATACGATGTATTCTTTCCAATCGGAAGACGTTGAACCGGATGAAATGTAAAAAAATAGTTAACATTTTGTCACTACACTTGTTTCAAACCCAAGTGTTTTTTTATGCTAAAAATTGCCTATTCAGATTGCTATTGTCATACTTTACCAATTGGTCACAGATTTCCCATGGAAAAATATGAGCTGTTACCCGGTCAACTTATTTACGAGGGAGTAGTAGATTCATCAAATTTTTTCGAGCCAGAGCCGCTAGCGGAAAAATGGATCTTAAATACACATTGCGCCAGCTACTGGGATAAACTGCAAAGTTTGACATTGAGTAAGTCAGAAATCAGGGCAACAGGATTTCCGCTATCCAAATCATTAGTTGATCGAGAAATAGTTATCGCAGGTGGTTCAATACAAGCAGCTCATTTTGCCATGGAATACGGTATCGCCATGAATATAGCTGGTGGCACACATCATGCATTCTATGATCATGGAGAAGGGTTTTGTCTATTAAATGATATTGCTATCACCGCTAATTATCTATTGGATCAGAAGTTAGCAACTAAAGTACTGGTAATTGACTTGGATGTCCATCAGGGAAATGGAACCGCATCTTTGTTTGAAAATTCTAGTGAAGTATTTACGTTTAGCATGCACGGAGCAAAAAATTATCCACACCGGAAGGAAAAATCGACATTAGATTGTGGCTTGCCTGATGGAATAGATGACAAAGCTTACTTAGACCTTTTGTAAGATAATCTAAGCTTCATTAGAAAGAGATTTTTAGCAGATTTTATTATTTATCAATGCGGGGTGGATGTGTTGGAAACGGATAAACTTGGCAGACTTGGATTGACTTTATCTGGAGTACGTCAAAGAGACCAACTGGTACTAAATTTCGCAAGAGAATTTGAGACACCTTTAATTTGTTGTATGGGTGGTGGATATTCACCCCAAGTTTCTAAGATCGTAGATGCCCATTCACAGGTATATAGGTTGGCTCAAGAGCTATTTTTTTGATTGATTAGCGCAATTTAATGAAGAGTAAGTCCAACATAATTTGGAAACTCAATACTTTCTTTATATTTGCGACCTTGTCATCTTAACAAATAAAAAGTGAAAAAGGGATTTAAACTAATTGGAGTATTGACATTAGCCTCAATACTTTTCTACAGCTGCAACAAAGCTGGAAAGCCAGAAACTGCTTCAGAAGAATCAGTAGAATCAGCAGTTTCAGAAAATTTAAAAGTTGCTTATGTCTATACAGACAGTGTAATAAACAAATATGATTATTTCATTGAAAGATCAGCTGAAATCACTGAAAAAGGCAAGAAATTCGAAGGAGATCTACAAGGAAGAGCTAAAGGTTTTGAGCAGGAGGTAGCTAATTTTCAACAAACCGGTGGTAACATGACCCCTAATCAGCAACGTGCAAAGCAAGAAGAACTCGTCAAAAAAGAACAAAACTTAATGACTTACAGAGATAATCTGATGCAAGAATTATCTAGTGATGAGTCAACCTTATATTCTGAAGTTTATGATCGGGTGCAGAAGTTTATGAAAATCTATGCTGAATCAAATAAAGTTGAGTTGATCTTAAGCTACACTCGTGGAGGAGCAGTCTGGTATGCAACTGACGCACTGGACATAACTCCGAGTATTATAGAAGGGTTAAATAAAGAATATTTGTCTTCCCCATCTGATAGCATTAAAAGTACAAAGTAAGAACGAATGATTTGTTAATAAATATAACCCAGTTAATAACTGGGTTTTTTTGTGTTCTAAAATTGGGTAATTTTGACCTTCGGAAAAATGACCAATTGAAAATGAAAATCACGGAATTTTTAAAGCATAATTACAGACACTTTAATGCAGCAGCACTTATCGATGCTGCTGAAGGATATAAAGATCACCTCGATACTGGTGGGAAGATGATGATAACATTAGCGGGAGCAATGTCTACAGCAGAGATAGGAATTTCTTTAGCTGAGATGATTCGCCAAGACAAGGTTCAAATCATTACTTGTACCGGCGCAAATCTAGAAGAAGATGTATTTAATCTGGTGGCACATGATTATTACGAGCGAATTCCACATTATCGCGAACTGACACCTGAGCAAGAACAGGATCTATTAGATCGACATATGAATCGGGTGACTGATACTTGTATTCCGGAAATGGAAGCCATGCGAAGAATCGAAAATGTTATTTTGGAAGAATGGGTGAAAGCTGACCAAGTGGGAGAGGCGTTCTTTCCACATGAGTTTTTTTACAAAATTCTCCTTTCTGGCAAGCTTGAGGAAGCCTATCAAATTAATCCAAAAGACAGCTGGTTACTTGAAGCTGCAAAGAAAAACATTCCAATCATTGTACCAGGATGGGAAGATTCTACATTAGGAAATATGTTTGCCAGTCACGTAATCAATGGCGATTTGAAAAATGTGCATACTGTCAGAACAGGGATCGAATACATGATGTTCTTGGCTGACTGGTATACCGACAATGCAACTGAAGAAAGTAAAGTGGGATTTTTTCAAATTGGAGGTGGAATTGCCGGAGATTTCCCGATATGTGTAGTACCAATGCTACATCAGGATTTGCAGCGTACCAGTGTACCCCTATGGGGATATTTTTGTCAGATTTCAGACTCTACTACTTCTTATGGATCTTATTCTGGCGCTGTTCCAAACGAGAAGATCACTTGGGGAAAGCTAGGAATCAAAACACCAAAGTTCATCATTGAATCTGATGCCACCATCGTTGCACCATTGGTCTTTGCTATCGTGCTTGATCAATAAATTATGATAAAATTCAGTAACTGGATTTCAAAAGCAAGCGGGCTATTTCTGCTTGCTTTTTTATTTCCAACGATTTCTTTTACTCAAGAAATTAAGTCGCTTTTTGGGGCCAACAGTCCTCAAGACGATATGAATCCCGTTTGGATCGGAAATAACACGCTACTCTTTACCCGAGCTTTTCATCCTGAAAATATCGGTGGAATAACTGATCCCGGAGATATCTGGATGACCCTAAGGGGCTCCGATGGAGCTTGGCAAGAAGCAGTCCATCGAGCTGACTTGAGTAGATCTGGATATGATTTTGCCCTAGGATTAGAGAATGTTTTGACGCTCTTGGTGTATCACCAAGAAGGTTCAGCTGTCGGACTTTATCAGTACTCTAAATTTGGAACGGATTGGAATTTCCTCAGAAAGGTAGATTTACCTGGCCTAGAGGACTTGAAAGGTCAAGTCTCTGGCAGAGTAGCTATGGGAGGAAAACAGATTTTTATTTCCGGAAAAGGTACAGACAGCAGAGGAAATGAAGACTTGTATTTCAGCGAAAAAGTTGGAGTAATCGACTGGACTTATCCAATTAATTTGGGAAGTATCCTTAATACCGCTGGGCAGGAGATGAGTCCTTTTTATGATGCAAACACTAAAAACCTTTACTTCTCATCTAATATGCTTCCAGGGGCAAATGGAAAGGATATTTATATAAGTAGAAAAATGGGAGAGGGTTACAACTCTTGGAGCAAACCCGTCAAATGGGAACAGTTGAGTTCTAAAGGTTCGGACATATCTGTTACATTCATTTCACCAACTGAAGTCATCTGGACTAGCACTCAAAATTCGGATGGATTTGCTGATCTTTTATCCTTCAATAAAGGGGTAAAGCTTAATATACCCACGGAATTTAATCTTCCTTCAGTAAGTGAAATATCAACTTCAATTCCTCAAGTAGCCACAGCCAAAACTAAACGGTCGGTAATGATCGTACCGATTTATCCTTTGTCCGCGGTAGGGATACCTGAAATCAAACTAGTTGATTCAAATATAGAAGCAGAAAAAGCTGTCTCTTGGTTTGTCATTGATGCTAAAAATAAGGTTGAAGTTCCTTTTACTTTAAGTTGGATTACTGGAGACAAATCATTCCAAGCTGATGCCAACTCGATAGTCAAAAGCTCTCAATTGCAGGAATCAAATGTGAAAGAAATCAAAGTAATTGCGAAAGGCTACTTCCCAACTTTGATTCCTATTGAAGATCTTAAGATTAATGAATCGACAGTAGTGCTGATGACAAAAGCTGAATCTGGAAGTAGGGTGATACTTGAGGATGTAAATTTCAAGAGAGGAACAGCAGAATTAGAGGGTACCGAGACGATTTATTCTTTGAACGAACTAGCGGATTTCCTTTTGGAAAATCCCCAGCTCCAGCTTCGGATTCACGGGCATACAGATAATGCAGGAGATCCTGGTCTCAATAAAGGGCTCTCATTAGATCGTGCAACGAGTGTCAGACTGTTCCTCACGGAAAAGGGGGTTAAATTCGAAAATCTACGGATTTCAGGTTGGGGTGGAACAAGACCAGTAGCCTCCAACGCCACCGAATCTGGGAGATCCAAGAATAGGCGAGTAGAGCTTGAAGTAAAGTAGTGAAAGCAGGCTTTGAAATAATTTCAAAGCCTTTTTTATTACAAGGAATATCCTTCCGGGTAGGAGCGTTTCACAAATTGATTAGCAGGCTCGAAATTGGTTATTTTCATTGACGGACCATCCCAGAGCAACTTTATTCCCCGCCCTGGGTAATCAAACTGATTTTCATTTCCTCCAGCTCGCGGTTCTCGATAATCATAACTTCGGATCGCAAGATTCCCCATCAATACAGACTCT
>JBDNIP010000685.1:0-2357 GCA_041688245.1 Algoriphagus sp. | reverse complement strand
ATCTACCCCAAGGTTCACCTTATAAGTAAGCCCGTCAATAATTTCAAAAGAAGGGGAAATCGTTCCTAAAATCCTATTATTTGCGGCATCGTCACTGTAGAGTTCATTTCGCTTGATTGGATTTAAGTCATTGGTGTTGAGAAGAGTGGGCTTTCCATCTGTAAAAGCGGGAATGGTAGGATTCAGGCTGAGCATATCACTTATAATTGGATTGATATTTGGCCGTAAGTTTTCGGTGAAAGCGGCTGTCAGGTTGTAATCCACGATTAGTCTTCCACCAAAAGCCTTCTGATTCATATTCAATTTGCCGGAATAGCGTTTCAAATTGCTATTTTTCAAAATACCCTCTTGAGCCTGATAGCCCAGAGAGGCAAAGTATGAGAATTGTTCGGTATTGGCCCCACTCATAGATAAATTGTAATCCTGAGAGACTCCTACCTGAGTCAACTCATCTTGCCAATTCGTATTGCCACCAAAATCCTCCAAAGCACCGCCCACGGCAACGACTTGGTTTCGAAATTCATCTGCCCCAAAGACATCGATTTTCTTAGCGATGGATGACCAGGCGGTAGAAGCTGAAAAATTTACTCTCGAGGAACCCGATTTGCCTTTTTTCGTAGTAATTACGATTACCCCGTTGGATGCTCGAGAACCATACAGTGCTGTAGCACTGGCATCCTTTAATACATCAATACTTGCAATATCGTTGGGATTCAAGAAGTTGAGCGGGTTGGAAGCAATTCCGGTATCAGAATTGTCCAGCAAAAAGCCATCAAGCACGTAGAGCGGCTGCGTACCAGAACGCAAACTTCCGACACCCCGGATAATCACATTTTGATTAGCTCCAGGCTCGCCACTGGTGGAAGTAATGTTTACACCTGCTATTTTCCCTTGTAGAAGATCTACCGGATTCGTAATTACTCCCCGGTTGAAGTCTTCACTTTTAACAGAACCAATAGCTCCTGTCACATCAGACCGCTTTTGGGTACCGTAGCCAACCACCACAAGTTCTTCCAACTGGGTAGCATCCGGCTCTAATTGAATTTGGAAAATTGATTGACCATTTACAGCTACTGCCTTTGACAAATAGCCCACATAAGAGATTTGGAGAATATCACCTTCTCCTACCTCAAGAGTGAATTTTCCATCCAAGTCGGTGACTGTTCCTAATGTAGTTCCTTTCACCAGGACAGTGGCGCCTGGTAATGGCAAGCCTGATTCATCAGTTACTGTTCCAGAGACTGATTGCTGAATGGGCATCACTAGGACAGTTGAACTCTTCGTCCTCAGCCTTCCCTCAGGTTTAATACCCCTGGCATATAAGGAGCCTGCACTGGTACTTAGACCAGTACATAGCATCACGAATGCAGAGGCATAAATGATAGTTGATAATGGTATTTTTGGATTCATAAAATTTTGGTGTTAGGTAGTTAAGAATAATTCAATGGAACAATTGTGTATTGCAAACTGAAGCGTAAACCATTTATATAATTCAAAAGTAATACTCTTAAAATGGAGTGGTATTAAAGGAATATTACCACTTTATTAAATTAATAAAGTAAGAATATTACCACTACATTAATAATTGATCAACCTGTTCTAATAAAATTTCCGCAGGGGTTTCTTAATTTACCCAGACAGATTTAAAAATGTAAATACCTAATAAACAACAATTTATTTTCGAAATGATTGACTTAAAATAAAAATCTATTCCCAATCATTGGAATTTCGAACAAATTAAGGGTTAGTGAGCCATTTACTGGTTATATACTACTGCTATGCTGTTAAGCTTATACATTAACAGTCAATATAATTCAGATGAATATAAATGAAATTCGTTACATAAAACAGAAAAAAAAAATTTATCGAAACGAAATGCTTATGCTATTTAATAATTACATAACGATCAAATAACCCAGAGATCAAACTAGTCAGTAATATTAAAACAAGAATAGTGCGCTTTAAATTTTTGTTACTAGAGTAAACTTTTGAGAAGCTAATAGCTGAACTTCTTAACATAGGCTATCGAAACGTGATTACTCCATTCATTTTGATGGCTTACTAGACTTGGTCCGGAGAATTGAAATCAAAGATCAACGGATAGTAAAAACTGATTTTAACTCTCAAAATCATCTTTTTCCCTCAGATTTCCTGAGTTCCTTTTTCTTCAAATCAATGAAAAAATCATCTGAAGGAAGTCCATTTTGGATTTTCTGAAAGATCTTGGAAAACAGAATTAATTGTATTTCCAATTCGCTATCGCCAGTCTTTTTATTTGAAATGATATGTTCAAAAATCTTAGCATATAGCGAAAATTGAAATTCATTTTCAGCATTGAAAGCTAAATCGCCTCCATT
>JBDNIP010000684.1:0-7768 GCA_041688245.1 Algoriphagus sp. | reverse complement strand
GTTATTGACAGAAAGTCGCCTAAGGTCTCCCCCAAAGTCGTAGCAAGGACCTTCATCAACCAGAACAGAAGGGTAATTTCTGCTACCTAATTTAGTTTTTCAGCTGTGGTCATGATCAAATTCTATCTAACTTTTACATCAAAATTTATAGCTATATCCTATCCGAAATACCTGCGTCTCATAGTAATCGGTGCTGGTGTAGTTGAAATCATATCCATTAATGGTTTTTTTGATGACCATTGTATTCAGAAGGTCAGTAGCATTGAAAAACAACTCTCCATTTTCATCTTGGATCGCTTTTTTTACCCCAAGATCCAGCGTGAATCGTGCTTGAATTTCACCCTGAGGTATAATATCCTTTGCCAGATAAATAGCGGTCAACTGTCCTGTGAAATTCTCTGAAAACTTGAATTTGGAGTTCCATTTCGAATTTCCGGAAAATATTTCCTGCTTGTCCGCAGTGAATGTATTCGGCTCCGGATAGCGATTCTCTACCGTAAATGCATCGATTCGATTTTGGTATCCATTCAGATTTAGGTCAAAAGAATACCAATCATTTACATCCTGATCCCAGATCAGTTCAAAACCCGTATTATAGCTTTTCCCTGCATTTTGGAAGATGGCATAGATCAATTTGCTTTCTCCGAGAGTGGATGAAATCCTGGTAATCGTCCCATCGACCATGCGGTGATAGGCAGCAGAATACAAGGATCCGCTATTCCAAGTCGTCTTCCAGCCCAACTCAAACGAATTGGTAAACTGAGGTTTTAAGGTAGGATTTCCCACTTTGATGAGCTCGGCATCATCGTACTTCGGAAATATCCGGATATCCACTTCATTTGGCCGATCGACTCTCCGATTATAGGAAGCTGTCAATTTATTGAGTGGATTTATTTTGTAAGAAATTCGGGTATTTGGGAAAGGCTGAAAGTAGCTGTATCCATCACTTTTGTAGGTTGAGTGATTTGGATTTACGTCGTAATTCAGCTTGATGTATTCTAATCTGAGTCCGATTTCTGCTTCTAGCTTTTTGGATTCAAATACGTAATTGCCATAAACTGCCGGGATGGTTTCCTTATAAGTTGCAGCTCCTCCAGCCAGCGAATCTAGCGGAGAGTTAAGGCCTGGGAAAAACTGCATATTCGTCGGAATCCATCGCTTGCGGAATTTTAGTCCTGTTTCCAGTCTTCCACTTTTCATCGGTTTTATATAGTCGAGCGTGACATCCATCACATTCTCATCCGAAAGTAGTTTGAAGGCATCTTGACCTACGAAAGTTGGTAAAGTATTCGTAAAGAAATACTGCTCATCCTCTCGGTGAAAAGTATAGTTCAAACCTGCGGAAAGACTGTGTCCAGGATCTGTAAACTTATGCTGAAATGCCGCGGTAGCCATTGCGGTAGTTTTCAACTCATCTTCCAGAAACTGCCAAAGTCTTTGCCGTTCGGAAAAATCTTTATTGAAAAAAGGCTGATCTCCTCGATCAATGATTTTTTCACTTCCAAAAAGCCCTGAAATAGAAAGCGTATTTGATTGATCTATCGTCCAATCCATTCCTGCTCTTGTGGTCAAAAAGTTGGTATTTCGGTTTCGTTTGAGTTGTTGATTGATGATGGTTCCATCTTCGTATCGACGGGTGATGAACTCATTTTTATTCAGGGTTTGGGTGTATAGATTATCTGCCGAAAGGAAAAAATTCATATCCTTCTTTCGGTAATTCAGCGAAAGCGAGGGATTGACTTTTGGCGTACCCTGATACTGAGGTCGAATTCCGGGAAGATTTCCTTGTTTCTCCCAAAGTGCTCCCAAGCCCAGCGCTAAGCCTATTTTTCCATTGAAGCCTTCCTGCTTTTCCTTTTTCAAAATAATATTAATGATACCTCCGTTTCCGTTGGCATCGAATTTTGCGGAAGGATTGTTGATGATTTCGATTCGCTCCACTGCCGAAGAAGGTAGATTATCCAAGCCAGTTTGGTTGCCAAAACCTGTCAAAGCGGTTTGTTTCCCATCGATCAACACCGCAATACGATCATTGCCACGGATCTGAATTTTACCATTTTGAACAGCGACACCAGGCAGATTGGACATAGCTTGAAGGACAGAGCCACCACTTTGGCTGATATTCTGTCCCAAATCATAGCTCTTTTTATCCATCTTGGTACTTACCGCTTCCAGCTGTCCCAGTACTTCTACTGCGCTAAGTTCTTGGAATGCCATGGCCATTTCCACTTCACCAAGATTCAAAAATGGAGAACTTGAACCCACGTATACTTCGCTACGGACGGTCTCAAATCCTATAAAACTTGCTTCCAGTTCATAGATCCCCGGCTTCACATCCGAAAGTGTAAAAAATCCAGACTCATCCGAAATTGCTCCGGTGACAAAAATCGAATCGGTAGAGGTCTTGAGGACTATGTTGACATAAGACAAAGCTTCCTGAGAAGCCTTATCCTTGATTTTGCCCGATAGCTTTACCTTGGTCTCTTGTCCAAAAACAGCTTGAGCAGTCAGTAGCAATGAAATCAGGAGATAGTTTTTAATCTTCATCGTCTTCTTCTATTGCTTTCTTTTCGATTAGTTTTCCATTGGCATCAAAAACCAACTCCCATTCTTCTTCACCTTTCTCCACCCTTACTTCATAAACGCTTCCCTCGGGAGTTTGGGAAATCTCAGCTTCTTCGATTCTAAATCCATCAAAATCTTTGGCTAACGTCTGCTTAATCACTTCTGGGAGATCACTTTTTTTGATCTCTTGCTCGGTTTTTAGCCAAGTTCCATCTAATGAGAAACTTACGGAATATTCTTTTCCGTCCTGTTTGAATTCAGCTTCCCATTCAGTTGCTGACTCCAAGTCCCAATTCACCTTTTTTGCAGTTGGGAACTTCTGAGAAAAAGCAGTTTTAACAGCCACAGGAATAGCCTTCTCAGAAGATTCTTGGGCAAAGGCACTTGCAGAAAACAGTAGTCCTATAGCTGCTGTTACGAGGTACTTGTTCATTTGAAATTTGGGTTTGGTAAAAATGATTACCCAAATATCAAAAGAGATTTAGAAGACAATTAGAATTTTTGAATGTCAATCGAAAAATTATGAAAAGAATCTGCAAAACTGTAGCGGACCTCCCAACTGTTTTGTACGCAGATTTCTTTGACAATAGCCAGTCCCAAACCACTGTTGGTGGTTTGGGTAGTGGAAATAGCGAATCGCTTGAAAAGCGAATCTTGACTTAAAGGCACTTTGCCTGAATTCTTAAAGGAAAAACCACTAGTATTCCATTCCACTATGATTTCACCATGTTGGGGGGTATGCCGAATAGCGTTTGAAAGCAGATTATTGACCAATGTTTCTGCTAAAAATTTACTGCATTGGAAGTGACATATTGAACTGCCTTTTTTCTTAAAGATTAATATCTTTTCCGCTATATAATCCTGAAGCAGTTCCTCACTTTTCTCCACCTTTTCAGAAAAATCCATTTCCTCCACATCAGAATAGGTGCTATTCTCTATTCTTGCCAGCAACAGCAGGTTCTTATTGACTCGTGTGAGTCTAGCAAGCGGTATCTGTATCGCATCTACCAATTCTGATTGAGTTGCATTGAGTTTTTCATCCTGAAGCAGCAGGTCCAATTTAGATTTAAGCAAGGCAATCGGCGTCTGCAATTCATGAGAAGCATTAGCCACAAAAGCCTTCTGCTGATTATAAGTACTGATATTTTTGGCAATTAGTCTGCTGACAGTAGTATTCAACTGTTCAAATTCTTCGATAGCTGTAGGCTCAAAAGCCATCGCCTTATTTGCGCTGAGATCAAAGGATTTTAATTTGCTCAGTGTCTGGTCAAAAGGTTTCCAGACAGACTTAGAAATATTCCGATTGAGTCGGATAAAGCCGAAAACCAGTAATCCATAAAGCCCAACGGTCACGAATCCGATGGCAAAAACTGTCTCATAGGCCTCCTCCACATTAGTTTCGATAGTGAGAAGATAAGGTTTGTTGTTGATCTGGATTACTTTTTGCAAGCCACGGAAGCGATCCGATTCTTGCTCATATATATTGTATTTTGTCACTTCGTATATGCTGTCTGGCCTAGCTATAGTACCTTTTAATGGCACGATGGAAGAACTCTCTTGCAGCAAATTCCACGTATTGAGAATCGTCTCCAGTTCTTGACCAGACACATCAGCTTCTTTAAATCGGTCTTCGATACGCATCATTGCGATCTCATGGTGATCATCGATCTCGCTAATCCAGATCCAGTCCACCACCAAAAAGTAAATTGGAATGCTGACCAGCAGAATGATCAGTGCATAGATCGTGAATGCTTTGAATGGTTTATCGAGTAGTCTGGTCATACTTCCCATTTGTAGCCTGTTCCGTATATGGTCTTGAGATAACCACCATAATTCTGTTCATTGAGCTTCTTTTTGAGATTTTTAACGTGTGCATAGACGAAGTCATGGCTGTCAAACATATCGGCCAAATCTCCCGAAAGATGCTCAGCCAAAGCGCTTTTTGATAACACCCGATTCTTATTTCCCATAAAAAACAGTAGGAGATCATACTCCTTTTTGGTCAAAACAATTAAGTTTTCGGCTACATGAACTGTTTTGGAAAGGAAGTCAATTCTAATCTCGTTTTGAGTGATCAGATTTGAGTGATCAAATTGCTTTCTACGAATCACCGAATGAATCCTTGCTGCCAATTCGGAATGGTGAAATGGCTTTGCCAGATAATCATCCGCACCACTATTCAAACCTTTGATCTTGTCTTCCAGCGTATTTTTGGCAGAAATAATAATTACCCCGCCCTGCTTGTTCTGGCTTCGCAAATGATTCAAAATTTCGAAGCCATCTCCTCCGGGCAGCATCAAATCTAACAGAATACAATCGTATTGATACAGGCTTACTTTTTCCTTTGCGGTCACAAAATCACCGGCAGTCTCACAGCGATAGTTTTCCCCTGATAGGTAATGGACAATATCACTGGCCAACTCCTTTTGGTCTTCTATGATCAAAATTTTCATTACTTCAAATTAAGGGATCAATTTGGAATGAATTTAGAATTTCCTAAGACATACAGACAATTTAGCGCGTTTTATTTACCTCCACTATGATGGTCCTTGGTGTATAAACACAAAAAAAGCTCAGACTTGCGTCTGAGCTTCGTGCACTCGGAAGGACTCGAACCCTCAACCCTCAGAGCCGAAATCTGATATTCTATCCAATTGAACTACGAGTGCATAAGTTATTTTACTTCTAGAACCGCTTTCACCTTATCAGCGGCATCTTTCAAAGTTATGGCTGAAGCTACTTTGAGCCCTGATTCATCTATAATTTTAGCTCCCTCTTCTGCGTTTGTGCCTTGCAGGCGAACGATAATTGGTACGCGTATATTTCCAATTGACTTATAGGCCTCTACCACACCACTTGCTATCCGATCACACCTCACAATACCGCCAAAAACATTGATTAAGATGGCTTTAACATTAGGGTCTTTGAGGATTATTCTAAAGCCTGCTTCGACTGTACTTGCATTTGCCGCTCCTCCCACATCCAGAAAGTTGGCAGGCTCACCACCTACTAATTTGATCATATCCATTGTAGCCATAGCTAGCCCTGCACCATTCACCATGCAACCCACGTTGCCGTCGAGCTTTACATAGTTAAGACCTGACTTTCCTGCTTCAACTTCTAATGCATCCTCTTCGTCCTCATCTCGCAGCTCAGCCAAATCTGAATGACGGTAAAGCGCGTTATCATCAATATTCACTTTGGCATCTACTGCTAGAATTTTTTCGTCTGAGGTTTTCAACACTGGATTTATCTCAAATTGAGAAGCATCAGTTCCCTCATAGGCTTTATAAAGCGCTGCAATAAACTTCACCATTTCTTTAAAAGCATTACCACTTAAACCAAGTTGAAAAGCAACTTTTCTAATTTGAAATCCCTGAAGACCCACTTTAGGATCAATCCATTCCTTTATAATCTTCTCCGGGTGGTTCTCAGCTACTTCTTCGATATCCATGCCACCTTCAGTGGAGGCCATGATGACATTGGTCTCAGTGGCTCTGTCTAATAAAATTGACAGATAATATTCTTTTGGTTCTGATGCACCAGGATAATATACATCCTCCGCAACCAAAACCTTATTTACTAATTTTCCCTCGGGACCAGTTTGATGAGTTACCAGAGTTCCCCCGAGAATTGCTTTTGCTTTCTCAGCAACATCTTCTAACCTTTTGGCAATAACTACACCGTTTGAACCAGTTTCTTGAACTTTACCCTTTCCACGTCCACCAGCGTGGATTTGTGCCTTTATCACGAACCATGATGTGCCAGTAGAAGCATTAAGCCTTACCGCAGCTTCATAAGCAGCTTCAGGGGAATCTGCAACTATGCCTTCCTGAATCCTTACTCCGTAACCTTTGAGTACTTCCTTAGCTTGATATTCGTGAATATTCATCCTGCCCGATTTTTGTTCAAAGTTAAGTGCAAAGTGTCGATAAATCAAACACTGCCCATTCCTTCTTTTGAGGAAAAAGCCTTTAATTCCCGAATTTGAGGGATTTATTCTATTTTTGTGAATATTTAAAAACTTAGAATGCTGAAAGCCAACGGAATCCATAAAGCCTATGGAAATCTACAAGTTTTAAAAGGTGTGGATCTTGAAATCAGAGAATCAGAAATCGTTTCTATTGTGGGTTCGTCTGGTGCGGGTAAAAGTACCTTACTACAAATTTTGGGAACATTGGATAAGCCAAATTCAGGAGAGCTTGAGATGGATGGAAAGAACCTCATTAAGCTGAAAGGAGAAGAGTTAGCGAAATTTAGAAATGAGCGAATTGGATTTATTTTTCAATTTCACAACCTTCTTCCTGAATTTACAGCATTGGAGAATATCCAAATTCCTGGATTTATCAGAAATTCTAACGAGAAAGAACTTTCCAGAAAGGCAGCAGAATTAGCAGAAATCCTAGGAATCAGTCATCGATTAGATTCTAAACCCTCAACTCTGAGTGGCGGAGAACAACAGCGTGTTGCTGTAGCAAGAGCACTAATCAACAGCCCTGCTGTTATTTTTGCAGACGAGCCATCAGGTAATCTAGATACCCAAAATGCAAGATCACTTCATGAATTGTTTTTTACATTACGAAAAGAGCTAGGCCAAGCGTTCGTAATTGTAACACACAATGAAGAGCTTGCTGCTATGGCAGATCGGACGATAACAATGAAAGATGGGTCAATTTTACTGGATAGCCCTATTTCTTGAGCTTCGCCAGCATGGAATTTATATGTCCTTTCGATTCAAACATTTCTGAGAATACTCCTGCAATCTTATGAGATTCATCGATTAAATAGGTCACGCGTTTTGGTATTTTAATCAAAGGAATCAATGCATCGTAAGCTTTGCAAACGCTACCGTCAGGATCAGAAAGCAGTTCAAAAGAGAGTTTATGTGCTTTTTTAAACTTTAAATGGATTTCAATTGAATCTCTGCTAACACCAAAAACAGGAATAGCTAACTCGCGGAAAGTCTCAAACTGATCTCTAAACTCGCAAGCTTCTGCGGTGCATCCAGGGGTAAAATCCTTAGGGTAAAAATATAGAATGAAACTTTTCCCTTTCAAATCAACTGACGAGGACAAAGTCAGGCCACTTGTGGAAGCCAGGGAAAAGGAAGGGGCAGTTTTGCCAATAGATAATGCCATGGTATAATTTTAAGTTTTCAAATGTTGGTAGGTTTTTCGGATATACCATCGTTTTGGAAGGGTTG
>JBDNIP010000683.1:0-3150 GCA_041688245.1 Algoriphagus sp. | reverse complement strand
TATCGGGTGATGCTCTCCCGATTCAGAGGCCGAACGAATTGCCCAGACTGTCGGGGAACTCGCTTGCGCAAAGACGCATCTTATGTCAAAGTTCCGGAGAAAGCCATTCAGGATATTGTGCAGATGCCAAGCGATGAGACCTTGCCGTTTTTTGAAAAAATCAAACTCACTACGCATCAAGCGAAAATCGCCAATCGACTGCTCAAAGAGATCGTCAGCCGGTTAGAATTTATGGATCAGGTGGGCTTGGGTTATTTGACTTTAAATCGCTTGACTTCTTCCCTCTCAGGTGGGGAATTTCAGCGGATCAAAATCGCAACTTCCTTGGGTTCGGCATTGGTAGGTTCCATGTATATTCTAGATGAGCCCAGCATCGGACTGCATCCAAGAGATACAGATAGACTGGTTGAAGTATTAAAATCTCTTCGCGATATGGGAAATACCGTGATTGTGGTAGAGCATGAGGAAAAAGTCATGAAGGCTGCCGATCAGATTATTGACATCGGGCCAGACGCTGGAGTCAATGGCGGCGAACTGCTTTTCCAAGGGACTATCGAAGAATTGATGACTTCCGGTCAAACCTACACTGCAAAATACCTTCGCGGCGAAGAGCAGATTTTCAAAAAAGACGGCAACCGCAAATGGAAAGATTCCCTTATCGTCAAAGGTGCTCGGGAAAATAACCTGAAAAACCTGACCGTAAAATTTCCGCTGAATGTCCTAACCACCGTGACTGGAGTCTCGGGATCTGGAAAATCAACCTTAATAAAAAAGGTACTTTATCCTGCCCTTGGCAAAATACTAGGAACGGTCATTGATGAAAGCGGTAAATACGATCGTATTCAAGGGGATTACAAGAAAATCACCCAAATAGAATTTGTAGATCAGAATCCGATCGGAAAGTCATCCCGCTCTAATCCGGTCACTTATGTAAAGGCCTATGATGCAATTCGGGCACTTTTTGCAGATCAACCGGTATCTAAACAGCGAGGTTACAAACCAGCTTTCTTCTCCTTCAATGTGGATGGTGGTCGCTGTGAAAACTGCTCTGGAGAAGGAATCACTACAGTGGAAATGCAGTTTATGGCAGATATCCACCTGACCTGCGAATCCTGTAAAGGCAAGCGGTTTAAGAATGAGATTCTTGATGTAAAGTATAAGGAGAAGGATATTTCCGAAGTCCTCCACATGACCATCGATGAAGCTTTAGAATACTTCAAAGGCAAAACCCAAATCATCAACAAACTCCAACCGCTTCAAGAAGTTGGCTTGGGTTATATAGGTATGGGTCAAAGTTCAAATACCCTATCTGGTGGGGAAGCTCAGCGTGTGAAGCTTGCCTCTTTCTTAGGCAAAGGCGGTACCAAAACCGGAGATCATATCCTGTTTATCTTCGATGAACCTACAACGGGCCTCCACTTTCACGATATCAGAAAACTACTTTATTCCATCAATGCCTTGATCGATCAGGGACACTCAGTGATTATCATCGAGCACAACACTGAGGTGATCAAGTCTTCCGATTGGGTGATTGATTTGGGACCCGAAGGAGGAAATAGAGGTGGACATCTGACCTTTGCCGGAACCCCAGAGGACTTGGCAAAAGAGCCGGAAAACTTCACAGGGAAGTATTTGAGGGAGAGCCTTATAGGATAAGAACAACCCTCTAAGGGTTTGAAATTCTTGGAGGCTTGTTCTTATCCCAATTGGCGCAAGTCTTCAGACTTGTGCCTTTAGCCTAAAAACCGCTAGCTTGAGCTAGTCTAAGTCTGAGAACTTTAACAATTCAGCTGGTCGACTAAGGTTCTGGCGGATTTAAGAATAAAGCCTTATTTTAGCTTAAATCAATTAGAGACCAAACGAGCCTATGTCAAACGAAGATATACGCTGGAAACAGCGGTTTGCAAATTTTAATAAGGCTACGAATCACCTTGAAAAAGCGCTTCAGATTCCCAACCCTGACATTGTTCAGAAGGCGGGTATTATTCATTTTTTTGAAATGAGCTTTGAATTAGCATGGAATATGATCAAAGATTATCTGGAGGAGCAAGGTTTTGTAGACACCAAATCGCCAAGAAGTGCTTTAAAGAAAGCATTCGAAATAAATATCTTGGAAAATGGTCATGATTGGATGGACCTATTGCAGGATAGGAATTTGACTGCACATACCTACGATGAGCAGAAGGCAACTGATATGGAGCAATTGATCAGTTCTAAATATTTCCCACTTTTAAAGGCCTTGCACCAAAGTTTCAAACAAAAGCTAGATGAAAAATAAATTCGGACTTTTGGATACTGACCTAGAAGCTATTGTGAGCCTACTGAGCAATCACGCTAAAGTGGAAAGGGCGTACATCTTTGGAAGCCGTGCCAAGGGAAATTTCAAAAATGGCAGTGATGTGGATCTTGCGCTTAAAGGTGATAAGCTAGATTTTGACACTTTGAGCAAAATCAGCTATTTCCTGAACGAGGAAACTAACATGCCGTACAAGTTTGATGTGTTGAACTACCATGCTGTCAAAGAACCAGATTTACTCATACATATTGATCGAGTGGGGATTGAGGTTTTTAGGCAAAATTGACCAAGTGAATTAAAGCATATTAGTCAATCGTAGCACCTTTTTTTGAAAGAGTAGTTTAATCTCTATAAAGGACGGAAAAACCCAAAACCGGAGATCATATCCTGTTTATTTTCGACGAGCCTACAACGGGCCTCCACTTTCACGATATCAGAAAACTACTTTATTCCATCAATGCCTTGATCGATCAGGGACACTCAGTGATTATCATCGAGCACAATACCGAGGTAATCAAGTCTTCCGATTGGGTGATTGATTTGGGACCCGAAGGAGGAAATAGAGGTGGACATCTGACCTTTGCCGGAACCCCAGAGGACTTGGCTAAAGAGCCGGAAAACTTCACAGGGAAGTATTTGAGGGAGAGCCTCATAGGATAAGAACAACCCTCCAAGGGGTTCAAACCCTTGGAGGGTTTCGCCTATTGGCTGCCAACTGGCGCAAGTCTTCAGACTTGTGCCTCCCACTTAGCAGTCTCTAGGTTTGAGGTGGTTTAAGACTAGGGACTTGGACTAGTTGACCTTTTTAAAATGATTTACCAGAAGAAGCGAAAGTTCGATTTTCATGGTAAATT
>JBDNIP010000093.1:0-4700 GCA_041688245.1 Algoriphagus sp. | reverse complement strand
GGCATATTTCACACTTTGGTGTTCTGGCTAAACAAACATACCTACCGTGAAGGATCAGCCAATGATGTGCCACGTGTACATATTGTTTAGGGATATGTCTGATGAGTTGTATTTCCACTTCTAAGGGAGTCGTGGCAGTTAGAGTCACCAATCCCAGCCTTCTTGATACTCGAAATACATGCGTATCGACTGCCATATTCGGTTGATTCCAAACCACCGAAGTGATTACGTTAGCTGTTTTTCGACCTACTCCCGGAAGTTTAACTAGTTCAGCCACCGTTGATGGGACTTCACCGCCGAAATCCTCCATCATCATTTTGCCTAAGCCGAGGAGATGTTTGGTTTTATTGTTCGGATAAGAAACTGACCGGATGTATGGAAACAACTCATCAAAATCAGAGGCTGCAAAATGTGCTGGAGTAGGAAAAGCACGAAATAATGGTGGAGTTACTTGATTAATTCGCTTATCTGTGCACTGCGCAGAAAGCACCACAGCAACCAACAGTTGAAATGGGCTAGCATACTGAAGTTCAGTTTCTGCAACCGGCTGATTTTCCGAAAAATAATTTATAAATGCTTCGTATCGTTCTTTTTTAAGCATGCCTAAAGAGATTTCTTAAATGAGTCAGGAATATAAGGAAAGTTTAAAAATTAGGCAGGAATTTACTCCCAATAATTAGAATTTGGCAGACCCGATAATTACCCGAAAAATTAGATAATCATTTTTTGACCAGCTCCGAAGGAGCCAAACTATTCATGACCCTGTACGCAGTGCAGGGTAAAAGAACACCTTGCATAAATGAGCCTTGTACTGATTACTCTCGCGGAGGGCGACACAATTACTGAAAATCATTAAATTCCTTAAACCAAAATTTAAAAAAAATGACTTCATACCGACAGATGTACTACCACATCATTTTTCATACAAAAGGCAATAAGCGCACTTTGAATTCAGACCCAAAGGATGTTTACAATTACTTATGGGGAATAGTTAAAAACAAAAAATCAAAGCTCTATCAAATTAATGGCATTGAAAACCATATTCATTTACTGGTTGATATCCATACTTCCAATGCAGTTGCAGATTTTATGCAGGATTTGAAAGCTTATTCAAGCTCGTGGATAAAACAATCAAAAGCTCACCCGAAATTTACTGGATGGGCAGATGGATACGGTTGTTTCACAAATTCAATTCATGAAAAAGATAAATTGATTAATTATATCAAAGGGCAAAAAGAACATCATAAAACAGAAACCTTTGAAGAAGAATATCGGAGGATTCTGATTGAACATGGAGTTGAGATTGAGGAGAGATATTTTTTGAAATAATTGTTTATTTCGCCCCATTCGGGGCTACAATTTCTTTTGTATTTCCTCTACCCCCGGCTGCGCCGAGGGTTACGAATCGTTTCAATCCTTCGGATTTTCCTAACGAAGAACTTACTGGTAGGATTAGAACTCTATTTCTCTCTCTAATTCAATGAAATTCCTAATCAGACAAAATTGGCTATAATATGATAGGTCTTGCTCTATACAGCTCCGAAGGAGCCAAACTATTCATGACCCTGTACGCAGTGCAGGGAAGAGAGTAAATTATTATTGATGAGCCCTGAAGGGGTGAAACTTCAAAGTATCACCCCTTCAGGGCTATAAATTTTTTTTATGGCTTTAACCCCGGCTATACCGGGGGTTCCACCTCGGCGGACAGGTATGAATTGTTTTGATCCTTCGGATCTAAGATTACCAAACATTGACCTTCACATCTACTAATACAATTTGCCTACTGGTGTCGCTGAGGAAATATATATTATAGTATTTGAAAAGTAAATTATGAGAATTTCTGGGGAAGTCTCCTAGACAAGTAAATATATTGGACTCGGAGTTTCATTCTGTATTCCCATATTTACTTAACTAGATTTTAAAAATTATCCTATGAAAACTCCACTTTCGGTCGTCATTCTTATTCTAAGCTTTGTGACCGCTTCTTTTTCTCAAAGCCGACCTCGTGATTTGGGCGTTCCATTTGGCATCCTCCCTACGGGAAAAATGAATGCGATTACCGATGTGGCTGGAGTTCAGGTCGGGCATTTTACTAAAATCGAGGGGACAAATATTCGCACAGGAATTACTGCAATTCTAGCTCATGGTGGCAATCTTTTCCAGCAAAAAGTGCCTGCTGCAATCTTCGTGGGAAACGGCTTTGGGAAATTAGCCGGGGTCACCCAAGTTCAGGAACTCGGGAATCTGGAGAGTCCAATTATTCTAACCAACACACTGGGTGTTGCTGCTGGAATTGAAGGAGTTGTCAGATATTCGCTAAGTCAGCAAGGAAATGAAAGCATCCAATCGGTCAATGCGATCGTGGGCGAAACTAATGACAGTTACTTAAATGATATCCGAGGGATGCACCTTTCGCCGGATGAAGTGACCAAGACCATCACATCTGCAAAATCTGGAATAGTCGCCGAAGGAAACGTCGGTGCAGGAACAGGCACAGTATGCTTTGGCTGGAAAGGTGGAATCGGCACTGCTTCGCGTAAGCTACCCAAAAGTCTTGGAGGCTATACCGTTGGGGTTTTGGTCCAAACCAATTTTGGGGGAAACCTTCAGATTGCCGGAGTACCTGTTGGGGAAAAACTGGGTAAGTATCCTTTCAAAGATGCGCTTGAGAAATCAGATGGCAGTTGCATGATCGTAATTGCTACAGATGCCCCTGTTCTTGATCGAAATCTAGAGCGAATGGCGCAACGTGCAATGATGGGTTTGGCTAAAACAGGTGGAATAGCATCTAATGGTTCTGGCGATTACGTGATTGCTTTCAGTACTGCGGCTGGTTTGCGAATCTCCTATTCTGCCAAAAGCGGAACATTGGAAAAGACCGAAAGTCTCCGAAATGACGATATGACTCCACTCTTCTTGGCAGTAATCGAAGCAACTGAGGAAGCGATTATCAACTCACTTTTTGCAGCAGAGTCGATGACTGGAAGGGATGGAAATTCGGTGGAGGCTTTGCCGAAGGAAAAGATTTTGGAGTGGGTGACAGCGAAGTAGTCTATGGCATAGGGTAAGTTTTTCAAGGCATAAAATCTGGATTTCAGAAGATAAATTCCTAACTTAGAGAATACTAAAATTTCATACCATGACCAAAAAACCTGATTTTTCTGCACTAAAAGCAATTTTTATCAACTGCACACTCAAGAAATCTCCCCAGCAAAGCCATACCCAAGGCTTGATGGATCTTTCTATTTCTATAATGGAAAAGGAAGGCGTGAGCGTAGATCAGATTCGATTTATTGATCATGAGGTAGCCTCGGGCGTGTTTCCGGATATGACCGAGCAAGGCTGGGAAGTGGATGAATGGCCTGCTATCACCGCGCGGATTATGGACGCAGATATATTGGTGATAGGCACTCCGATTTGGTTGGGGCAGAAGTCCTCTCAAGCCCAAAAACTGATTGAGCGACTCTACAGTCTCAGCGGAAAATTGAACGATCGAGGACAATATGTATACTATGGCAAAGTGGGCGGCTGTCTCATTACGGGCAACGAAGACGGTATAAAGCATTGCGCCATGGGCATACTGTATTCCCTTCAGCACGTAGGATACTCCATTCCGCCACAGGCAGATTCGGGTTGGATCGGAGAAGTAGGCCCAGGCCCAAGCTACTTAGATGAAGGTTCTGGCGCCAGGGATAACGATTTCACCAACTGTAACACGACTTTTATGACTTACAACATACTCCATCTTGCCAACATGCTAAAATCTCAGGATGGTTATCCGGCCTATGGCAATTCGAAGACAGATTGGAGCTCGGGTGAACGCTGGAATTTTGAAAATCCCGAATATCGGTAGGTTGCAGAATATGAGTTTACCTAAGAACAGAGAATCTGCCATCGCATTTTGCCGAATGGCCTACAGAGGCGATCCGAAAGAAACTGTCAACGCTAAGTAGGAGCGGAGTCTGTTCAGCACAATTCCGCGGTGGCAAACGGAACGAAAGGTTTGATAACCTCCTGTGAGCAAATGCAAGTTGGGTATCCTGAAAAAGCCATTGAATTTTTCCGAGCAATAGCTGAGGGGGAATTGTTAGCCTTGCATACCCATCAGACTTGGCCCGAAAATGATCAATATGTGACCATGATTTTTTTTCTCTTTGATGAAAATAGTAGAACATCGGGATTCCATTCAACAGATCCCTAAATAATCCGCAAATCCGAATACGATGTATTAGAGGTATAGGTATGGAAAATTTGACCTGACCAAGGAATATTAGGGAACCATGAATAACTCTGGGTGATTGGTTTTAAATCCGACTTTACTCCATATTCTACACCGCCGTGACCGTCCTCAATCACGGCAAAAAAGGGCTAGTAGCAGGGCACTGAAATCTACCGTTTCTGCCCTGCAGGTTGACCACGTATCACATAATTCTTAAAAAATTTTCTCCGTGGATCAAAAAACTAGATTCACTTTAGTAGATTCTGATATCTTTAAGAAATTGATTTTGTAAACGACCAAAATGACCACAGCAGATTATATCAAGGCACTCAATAGCAGGCAACGAACCGGCCAGGCAACAGAACATACGTTTAGAGGAGATTTACAAAATCTGATTGAATCCCTAGCTCCGGGAATCCAAGCGACCAATGAACCCAAACGCCAAGCTTGTGGTGCACCGGATTATATTTTGACCAAAAAG
>JBDNIP010000682.1:0-1262 GCA_041688245.1 Algoriphagus sp. | reverse complement strand
TAGACAGCTCATTGACAAACGCGATATTGATATCACGCTGGGAATTTTCAATCACTTTGGCCGCCTCTGCCACTTTGATAGATGATGCTTTGTGAGTACCAGCCGTAATGATCGTCTTATAAAGCTGATCTACGTATTCGGCGACCTCGGGCGTACTTCCAGATGTAACTTTCAAGATTTTGGCCACTGTATGTTCCTTGTCGCCTGGATTTATTCGTTCAGGTGAATAGCCTGCAAAGAAGTCCTCGTTAAATTTTAGCCCGGAGATTTGCTCCAAGACTGGGACACACTCTTCCTCTGTCACTCCGGGATATACTGTAGATTCATAGATCACCACATCACCTTTTTTCAAGTATTTAGCGATATTCTCTGAGGCCTTAAGCATCGGAGTCAGTACGGGTCTATTATACTTATCAGTTGGCGTAGGGACCGTGACGATGTAAATATTGCAATCGGCTAAAAATGATGAATCAGTAGTTGGCAGCAGACCTTTTCCCGAGTCTAAATCATCTACCAAAACAGCCTGCAATAAAGAATCCTCTACTTCGAGTGTAAAATCTTTTCCATTCAGCACCTCTCCCACCCGCTTCGAATCAATATCAAATCCTATGGTTGCGAATTTTTTAGCAAACTCCACCGCCAAAGGCAGTCCCACGTAACCCTGACCAATTTTTGCTATTTTTGATTCGTTCAGATTCTTTATCATGTTTAATTATATTGTGATTATTTCGAGTTTTTTTTAAATTGCTTTAGTTATTGCTTCGCCCTTTCAGTCCCAAATAAGACTTAAAAAATCCGAGGAGTATCAGAACCCTTGCTGTCATCAGCATAAAATCAAATTGAGTACTTAAATTACTAATTCACATGCGATGGCAAAACTAATGGAAATTTGGTAAAATAAAATGGCAAAAGCTTAGTGCGAGGATATTTGATAAATAAGGTGGAAGGTTCCAAATAAGGAAAACTGTTTTTGCCCATTTGGGAATTCATTGGTACTCAAACCTTCAGAATTCCACTGGTAATTTTGGGCATAGATCACCTGGGTCTTAGAACTAAAAATAAACTGCTTCCATTTCTGATCAAACAAGAGACCCAAACTCAAATCAATCCAAGGTTCTTTCTCTGGATTTTGTCCAAAGGCACGATAAAAAAAGTCTTGGTGATTTTCAAGTCTTTCGAATAGAACTCCTCTTTTGGAAAATCCCATCACTTTTGATATTTCTAAGGTCTGAACATTGGCACCTACTCCACTCCCTACTCCT
>JBDNIP010000681.1:0-3351 GCA_041688245.1 Algoriphagus sp. | reverse complement strand
ATAAATTATCCCTCCTGCACGTGTCCCCAAAAGTAAATCTGGACCTTCTTCAAATAGTGGATTGATGGGAGCTATCCAGGTATTTCTACCTAGTCGGCTCTCCAGATTTTGATTTCCAATTTCAATTAACACTTCGCTTCGCGTGCCAGAATTCATAAAATCAGAAATTTTCAAAATCCTTCCATTCTGATCTACCGTGAAGAGATCCGGTTGAATCTGCCCGGAGACCGCAATAGTCAAATTACGAGTTGCAGGATTGTCCCGGAAGCCTAAGAAATCTTTCTCCACCAGAGTGGCTGTGGCCAAATTGAAATTGATTTGATACAAGTCCAGGCCTCCATTTTGGCGGGCAACGAGCAAAAAATCTTCTGTTTTGGCAGTTTTGAAAAACTGTAGGTAATCTCCCACCCGGGGATCGTAACCTGAAAAGCGAAGTGGGGCAGGGTTTTCATCCAGAAGTCTGAAAAGCTGCTGCCTCGGTATATTATTTTCAATTCTAACACCTGAAATCAATTGGAAGGCTTGATTTTGAGCATCCTGAAATTCCAAATATTGCACGTCAAGTAGATTTTGTGAAGCTAAGTTGAGATAATTGCTTTCTAGAAGTTTGAAAACCCCATTTACAAAAGAAAAACGAGCCAGCTGAGCTTGGACTTTTTGGTTTATAGTCACATTGGTACTGAGGATCAACTCTCCCCCATTCTTATTTCCTTTGAAAAAGGGCCGGGAATTTTCACCCAGATCCAGCATATTTTCTTGAAGATATCCGAAGGTTGAATTACCTCCAGCTTCAAACTCTAGGATTGAATTCCCGAAATCAATCCCAAAATTTGGTGCAGCTTCATTGGTATTTAGTGAAATGATAAACTGCTCCTGAATCAACTGACCGAGGTGAAAGCGTGGGAATTCCGGGAAGGCCCCATAACCGGGAAGTGATTTTCCGAAGGAATTGAAAAGTGGATTAACCTCTGTCCCTTGGTTAGAAAGGAAAAAGAGTGAATTGCATTCGTCTCGACCTAAGACCAAATCACTCAGACCATCTCCGTCAAAGTCACGGTACAAAATCGAATGTCCACCGGCGTGCTGAATCCGCTGATTGGTTTCCGTTCGGGCATTAGGTGCGATCGGCATGCCGGAGCAAGTTTGCCCAAAGGTAAATTCTCCACATCCACAGAACACAAAATTGCCCCAGAATCGATCTGGAAATTCAAAGCCATCGATATCAGGAATTCCTTTTCGCTCCACAGAAGTATTTTTATAAAACTCGAGATAGTCACCGGCTGCAAAATTGAAAATCACCAAGTCCAAATCTCCGTCTCCATCCAGATCCTGAATCAAAGGTGTATCTAAATTATTGACTTGAATATTTCCTGAGCCATCGAGCTTGAGGAAGTTTTGTGCCAAAGACCAAGAAATCTGTGTTCCTTGAGAAGTGTTTTTATAAGCTTTGATGCCAAAAGCAGTGGCAGTAAATAGATCTTTTTTACCATCGTTATCAAAATCTACCAACTTCAGAAAGCCAGCAATATCCGAAGGGAAAAAGTAGGAGAGCTCGGGTAAATGTGTAAAACCATCTCCGTTTTTTTCGAAAACCTGAAGTTGCCGCGAATTGATATCCCAAATCACCCATTCTTCCTGTCCATCTGCATTGAGATCGATGGCCTGAGTCTGGGCGGAATTAATGCCTCCGGCAAAAGGTGAGAGTAGAGATTCACCGTCGATTTCTATACGGAGGTCATTTTTGAGACTGTAGATTTCTTGTGCGCTAGCTGTGAAAGTCAAAAAGAAAACTAGAAGAAGCCAAGTTTTGTGCATGAACAGATTGGTGAAAAAACTAAAATTAATACGTCAGTCTCGCTTCAAAGATGTGAATGATTCGTTTATTTTGGGAATAATTTCAAAAGAAAGCCATGAATATTCCCACTTTATATACTCTTTTTCTAGAAAGCACAGGCGTCAGCACCGACACCCGAAAGATCGATAAAGGCAATATTTTCTTTGCCTTGAAAGGTCCAAACTTCAATGCGAATGGTTTTGCCGCGAAAGCACTGGAACTTGGTGCATCGGTGGTAGTAATCGATGAAGAAGCTTTTTTGGTAGAAAATGACCCAAGGTATTTTTTGGCGGGCAACGCCTTGATTGCTTTGCAAAATCTTTCCAATCATCATCGGCATCAGCTGACTATTCCGATTATCGGACTGACTGGATCAAATGGCAAAACGACTTCCAAAGAGCTATTGAACGCAGTACTCAAGCAAAAATTCAATACCCTAGCGACTATCGGGAATCTCAATAATCATATCGGAGTGCCTTTGACCTTGCTACGGATCAAACCCGAGCATGAAATTGCAATCATCGAAATGGGAGCCAATAGGCAAGGCGATATTAAAGAGCTTTGTGATATCGCCGAGCCAACTCATGGGTTTATCACAAATATCGGAAAAGCCCATCTCGAAGGAATGGGCGGTCCCGCTGGAGTTTTGAAAACAAAGACGGAGCTCTTTCAGCACTTGATCGCAAACCGAAGTACTGTGTTTATTAATTCCCAAGACCCGATTTTATCGAATATGATCAAGCGATTTGATGCTCCGATTTTGTATCCGGCGAAGGGAGATTTCTGTGAAGTGGAATTCAAGGGAGCGGATCCATTTGTGAAGTTTTCGGTGGAAGGATCGGATACAGTTTATCTCACCTCGATGATCGGAGCCTATAATTTTGGAAATATTGCCACGGCTTTGACTTTGGGTAAATTTTTTGGAGTTCCGATGGAAAAAGCAATTGCTGGAATCGTCGCTTATCGCCCTGAAAATATGCGATCGCAGTTAGTAGAAAAGCGAGGCAATCTGATCATACTTGATGCTTACAATGCTAATCCATCAAGCATGGAAGTGGCGATTCGAACTTTTGGAGAGATGACTGGACGAAAACATAAGATGATCATCTTGGGAGACATGTTTGAACTGGGAAGCCATGCTGAGGCCGAACACCGGAGGCTTGGCGAGATCGTCAGGGAATATCCAATTGATAAAGTGTGTTTTACAGGGAATTTGATCGTTAGCGCCTTGGAGGCTGCGCCAAAAGCACTGTATTTTCCAGATCTATTTTCCTTGAGAAATTGGCTTGAGGATTGCCGATTGGAAGATTACCTGATCTTGATCAAAGGCAGCCGGGGAATGAAACTGGAGGGATTGGTAGATTTTATTTGAGCATGCTCCTCGAAATTTGAAATTTCGAGGTCCTATCATTAGATTTTCAATCTTAATCAATGCACATATGGGCAAAGAGTATATTGTCAGAGATCAGGGGGCTGTGCATTTTGTGACATTTACAGTACATCAGTGGGTAGATGTT
>JBDNIP010000680.1:0-3343 GCA_041688245.1 Algoriphagus sp. | reverse complement strand
TTAATCTTTTCTCTACTCAAACAGGCAAGTACAACGGAGCATCTACTGGCGATCCAATATCTTTTTACAAGCTTTAGTCTGAAGAAATATCCAGAGGAATTTGCTGATTATATCCCTGATTCAACTGACCCTGACCAGCAAAAAATTAATGAAATCCGGATGGCTCAGATCGAAAAAATCCGGCGATGGGAGGCCAATATCCTTATGGTATCCCGAGAGGAAATGACTCACCTCTGTTATGACATGAATTTGCTTGCAATTCTGGGAAAAGACCCATACATGTACAGGCCAAATTTCCCTGTACCTGCTGCTGCTTTTCCACTTGGAAAACCAGTGAATCTAATGCCATTTAGTCCTGTTGCCTTAGAGATATTTCGGTATTGGGAAAAGCCTGACCATCTTCCAGTCAGAGACCCACTTTTGGCGGAAGGAACTCCTCATGGACTAAAGGATTTATTTACTGTTCCTCATAAAGATCCCGACCAATTCAATCATCCTGAGACTCACGATGAAGCAATGGGTTTTTTGAAACAATTTTTCTCCAATAGCTTGAATCAAGATACGCTGGCGAAAATCCACGACCCTTTAACCAACGGCACCCATTTCGACAGTATTGAGCAACTCTACACCTTTATTAGGGCTTATTTGCTTATGGGATTGAAATACAAAATCTTCGAAGGTCAAAATATGGAGCGGATCGTAGATGAGCATTATGGTTTTAATATTGTCTTAAATCCATTGGTTATTGGGCAATTTGAAAATTATGTCGAAGAAGCAATCGAGCAGATTATCGAAGAGGGCGAAGGAGTATGGGGAATCCCACCAGCTCTGGGAAGTCATTTCTGGGTTTTCCAAACGCTGATTGATTCCATGAATAAGGAGGTCAAGGAGGCTAAAGAATCCGGCTTACCATTTGAACCTGCGCTTCCAGTGGTTTGGAATCCTACCTATACCAAGCAGCATGACCGACATCTGATCAATTCGATTCCCGATATGCCTTCCAATGCAATCTATCCGATAACTAATCAGGTCGCAATCGAGGCCATGGAGCTTTTCAATGAGGCATATACGACGATGATTAGAATGCTGAGTGGATTCTTTGGCCATTATGAAATCGATCAAACAACAGGAATCCGACCACCGCAGGTCAATGCCTATTTCCAAACGGCATTTTATCCATTTATGACCAATGTGATTCGCCCACTTGGTGAGATGATTTGCAGATTGCCGGCTGATGAAAATTTTGTGCCGGATGGCGGCAAAGTTCCGGATCGATGTGCTGGACCCGATTTTCTATTTGATATCTCACAGTTCGACTCTTGTGGAATCGAAGAGGCAATAAAGCCTTATGAAGACGTCAATAAATACCTTATTGATTTCGAATCCATGAAACAAAGAGCACTCAATTTAAAAAACCAATGTGAGCAACGTGGCTATCACATGGCGTTTTATAAGCAGGATGACGCGCGCGACTTCGATGTTTCATTTGCCTATTTAGCCGAAAATTTTGAGCGAATTGGAAAAAATTTCGCTGCTTATTGGAATGCTGAAATGGTCGCTCCAATCTCATCCAAAGGATTTCAAAACTATTCAAACAACTTTAACTAATATTTTTTATGCCTACTCTAAGCATTTCATTTGACGGTTTTTTCCAATGCCGACTAGCCACAGATCCAGATCCATCCAATGAACAACGGGGAATCTCAGGATTCACCTATGCTGTAGCCGGGGAAACTTTACTCGACCCTTCCATCTGGTCTCAGGCAAAGGATATCGAAACTGCCTATAAAACTAAAGCTGATGCATTTAAAGACCTGCTTCGATCTAATCCACAATTTGATATCAAAAATATCCGAGAGGCTTCTCCGGATTTTGCCACATACAATTCCCGAGGGATAGGAATTCAAGTCTCCAAAGTGGAAATAGATGGGGAAACCCCTCCAGGTCTAGATCAGAAAATGAAGGGAGCACTTTGTCGCTTCGCCAACCGTCCTCAATCGAACGGCCCATACAAAGGGCCTATTTTTGAGGGCAGAAATCAAATCACTTCTGATGG
This sequence comes from Algoriphagus sp., assembly GCA_041688245.1. Classification (GTDB taxonomy): domain Bacteria; phylum Bacteroidota; class Bacteroidia; order Cytophagales; family Cyclobacteriaceae; genus Algoriphagus. The sequence goes on along the minus strand of JBDNIP010000680.1, from coordinate 1,287 downwards.
AGACCCAGATCGATTTACGGTAAATCCCTTTGTATTCACTATCTCAACACCTGATGATACGAAGTTGATTTTAAGCCGATTCGACCCTTTGGATTTTGATAAACCGGATGATCAACTTTACCAAGTATTTCCAAACACAAAGGTGGATCGCAGGCTTCCATACCAAAGATTTGCTCTTTCAGAAGATGGATTAGTACAAATCGGTCTCACCTCGGATGACTTAAATACGTTCTTCGAAAACAGAATGAATTGGCTCAAAGGAAAAATTGTCGAAGCTGAGGCTACAAATAAACTAGCCCTAGCAGAAGCCTTTCGATCCAGACTTTTCGGAGTGAATTTTTTCACACAAGCGACCGGACCTACCGTCCTCGCTAATCGGCTCTTAAGCAGAATACCTCTTCGTCAACTTTACAAGCATTCGATCAGGGGAAATGCTAGTATGAATCCTCTTCCATTAGCTGATACCGAGTTTTTTGCACCTTATCAAATTGATTCTGAAAAAGAATGGGAGATTCTCTATTATTTGGGTCAATACGATGGGGATCTAATGGTCGGCTGGTGTAGTGGAACGCTTGATATTCCTTTGAAATAATCTTCAACATCAACTTAATAGTTCAGTTGGGATCAACTGAGCTCTTTTTTTTGCCATATGGACTTGCCCGATTTGCGAAAGAGATTTAAAAAAAGAAAATCAATAGCATATGTGCATCAAAGCAGATTTGAATTCGCTTTTTGAGGGTAAGCCAAAAGAGTTAGCGTTCGCTTTTGATAAAATCTTAGCAGAAATCTATGACTGGGATGATGTGATCGTCAACAATACCAAAAATGCAATCATGTTCGTACATAAGCAGACTTTTTTGGTCATCAGGCCCAAGAGCAAGTTTTTGGATTTACAATTTTACTCGAAAGATCAGCAGACCTGTCCTCCATTTTTCAAATCAACTCAAGTGTCCAAAAAATTCGAAAATCACATTCGGATTACCACTTTGGTGGAGCTTTCTCCGATCTTACTTAAGCATATTCGAAATTCCTACGAACTCTTGTAATCACATTTTTTTTGCAAAAAAAAGCGATTTTCCTATCTTAAATGAATGCAAAATTGGCTCAAATTTTACTTCATTTTTTTGTTTACGATTAGCTTTTCAATGCTGTCTTGGGCTCAGGAATCGGAGAAGGACAATTGGAAAGTAGGAGGTTTTATTGATTTATATTATGGCTTTGATTTCAATCAACCTGAAGCAAAAAAACGATTGCCCTTCCTCTACAACCATACTCGACACGATCAGC
>JBDNIP010000679.1:0-1045 GCA_041688245.1 Algoriphagus sp. | reverse complement strand
TGTATTCAGATGATCTACTTGTGGCCTACAGTAGGTTAGTTCCTGCTGGATTATCCTATCCCGAAATAGCAATAGGCCGAGTGATCACATCGCTTTCAGCAAGAGGAAAGGGGCTGGGTAAAGTAGCGATGAAGCTATCCATCGAATATTGTCATAAACTTTTTGGGGAAGGGGATATTCGTCTAGGTGCCCAAACCTATGCAAAAGGTTTTTATGCTTCATTGGGCTTTGTGGCAAACGGAGCGGTATATGATGAGGATGGCATTGAGCACATTGAGATGGTTAGGAAAGGTTAGAGAGCAGATGTTTTTTGTATAAACCAAGCAATCCAAGAGCTTGCGAAATAATGAATTTCGGGATGGCATGCAGTGTGTTAGCAGCCAATGACAGGATATGATTCTGATTACGCAATCGGGAAGCAGCCAATATTCCTTCAGGATCCAAATACCTCACAAATAGTAAGAGACAAGATTCGTAAAAAGCTGATAAATGGGGATAATTGCGTTAAATTCTCGCAAATTAAACTTGCTATGAAAAAGCTTTACTCAATTATTATTTTTCTTGTTGCATTTACTTTTTCCGCTCAGGCTCAAGACACGCATTATTATCAGAAAGAATTTTCGAAAGAGGAATTCGCCAAAAGAAGGAATCGGATCTATGATGAAATTGGAAACAATGCTATCGCCGTGATTCAAGGCGCAAGCGGGATTCCGGGATTTAGTGTATTTCGGCAGTCCAATACCTTTTTCTATCTCACTGGCCTGGAAACAGCTCGTTCTTATCTGATTATTAACGGTAAAAACAAACGATCTACCTTATACCTTCCGCATCGAGATGAGGGAATGGAAAGCAGTCAGGGTAAGGTCCTATCTGCTGAAGATGCTGAGGTGGTCAAGGAACTTACAGGAATGGATCAGGTGAAAGGCATTGAGTTTTTAGCTGCTGATTTGGTGGGATCGGGATTAATCAAACCTCACGGACCACTGCTTTACACGGAATTCAGTCCGGCAGAAATCGGTAATGACAGCCGTGACGAAATACTTTT
>JBDNIP010000678.1:0-2336 GCA_041688245.1 Algoriphagus sp. | reverse complement strand
TGGATTCAGTTGATGAGTGGTGAAATAGATGGACTGGAAGGTGTTTATGTGAGATTTTCTCCCGGACTTTTTAGATATGGAATGGCAATCAAGTCCAATAGAAGCTTTATCAAGGATTGTATCCAAGAACTGTTCATAGATCTCTGGAAATATAGGAACACGCTGGCGCATACCGATAATGTGAGACTTTTTTTGATCAGGTGCTTATCCAATAAAATCAATAAAGAAATTGGAAAAGAAAAACGAATGATTTTTGAGAGTAAGATTTCAACTTATGAAAATATTTTTTTAGAAGAGTCTGTAGAAGATAGATTCATCCATGCGCAAAGGGATCGAGAGCTTCAATTAAAACTTAAGAAAGGATTAGAGAAACTTCCATTAAGGCAAAGGGAAGCTATTCAACTCTTATTTTTTGAAAATCAGAACTATGAAGAAACCTCTAAAATATTGGGTATTAATGTAGAATCTTGCTATACACTAGCTTGGAAGGCGATAAAAAGCTTGAAAAAAAACGTCTTTTTTTTTTACTTTTTGGATATATTCATGAGTGTCAAGACTGACTATTACATTTGATACAGATTGATTAAGTCAGTTCATGAAGGTAATTTTTTTAAGCTCTGATTAATTTTTCTAAAGTAAAATTAAGAATGCTATGCCTTTGTGACTAGTGCAATTCGAATCGAATAAAACGAAAAACCATATTATCATTTTAATAAATCGCATTTTTCTTACAAAAAGTAAAAAGTTTAAAAATATTTCCAAAATAGAGGATAGGAAATTAAATATTGATCCTTTACTTATTTGGAGATAAAGGATTGGATTTATCGAAATTTGCAGTGTGGGATTTTGTGTTTGATCAGTTTTGGCAATTTTATGCATTATCTCCTGAAATAGCGGTGAGTATGCCTTAAAAAAGCAATCTCAAATGAAAGTCCATTGCAAATCGAAAAACCCTTATTTAGCGAATAAAACTAACTGTTATGATAGAGATGTTTCAGGCAATTTATGATTGGATATTCGGCTTCTTTGGTATCAATCAATTTATTAAGATTATTAATTCAGGTGATTATAGTTCTTTTCTAACCTACGAAGGATTTATTTCTATCATAGGACCGCTTTTCCCAATCGTTTTGGTTCTGGAAATTGTGGTGGCTTTGGTTTTCCGAAAGTTTAAGGCAATAGATTATAAGATCCCTTTCTTTTCTTATGTCCTAAATGCCTTTATTGGAAGATTTATCTCCATTGCTGCCATTGTATTTTGTATCGGGCTTTTTGAGCAATACGCAGTATTTCAGACAACATTCACTTGGTACTGGTTTATTTATGGATACATTGTATGGGAATTCGGTCACTTCATTTACCATTATTTAGGTCATAAAGTACGACTTTTCTGGTGTTTACATTCTACCCATCATTCGCCGCAAACCATGAACCTTTCCGTTTCTTATGCACATTTCTTTCTGGAAGGACCTTATGCTGATGTGATTAGAACAACGGTTTGTATTCTACTGGGCGTTAATCCTCCAATGCTTTTTGTCATTATGTTTATTGATGGATTTTATGGTGGATTTATACATACAGGTGAGCATCTTTTGAAGGATGGAAAGCTGGGCTTTATGTACAAATATATTCTCACACCATCTCACCACCGGGTGCATCACGCTAAGAATCCACTTTACATGGATACTAATTTTTGTAATTTGCTCAATATTTGGGATCGGGCTTTCGGTACTTATCAGCAGGAAGTACAAGATCTGCCTATTGAATATGGCATTACCAGAGAAATGAAGGCCAACAGTTTCCTAGATAGTTATTTCGGGGAATTTTCATGTCTTATAAAAGATGTCTATAGAGCGCCAGGCATTAAAAATAAGTTTCTATACATTTTTATGCCACCGGGGTGGAGCCATACCGGTGAACATATGACAGCGAGCAAAGTAAGATCTGAACATATGAACACTCAAGTTCGATCTGTTCAAAAACGGTTTTCATCCGATCAGCTGGTATAGATAGCGACAGGAAGTGGAAGGGTTTCATATTCTATGTTTGAGTTTGTCACATTTGGAGCGCTTAAGCTACTGAATGTCTTTTGGTTTTTTAGGCTCCGTATCTTTTTATGGTGAATCCAGAGCTATTGCAATTATCCTTTTTATTCTTTCAGTTGTTGGTAAAGTATTCTGGCTATCCGCAAGGATGCTATTAGCGTTATTTTCATTGATTACTGGGATATAAGACCCGGCGAGGCTAACGCAAGACGCCTACCATCAAGTCGCAGTAGGCCGAGACGCTCAACTATCAAGTTTGCGCCAATGACATTTTGCCACTTTTTCTTATTG
>JBDNIP010000677.1:0-3334 GCA_041688245.1 Algoriphagus sp. | reverse complement strand
TCGCAGAGATCCGCGATACCCGTGCTGGATACGTGACAAATGTAGATTCGCACTGGGTAAAAGATGGTTCGTTTTTACGTGGAAGAAACCTATTGATAGGTTATAATTTCCCTGAAAAATTAACTAGCGCTATCAAACTAAGTAGATTGAGAGCATATGCTTCGGCTCAGAATTTCTTTCTTTTGACAGGGGATGACATCAACGGCGATCCAGAGACTACACCTGTTCGTGGAGGAAACGGAAATAACGTTTTTTCCCAGGGAATGAACTGGCATAGTTATCCAAGACCAACAATTTTCATGTTCGGTTTACAGGTAACTCTTTAATTCTTTTTCTACTTAAAGCGAAATAACTAATGAAAGATAATATATATAACAAAGCAGGCAGATTGTTCTTAATTGGAGCACTGCTAGCAGGGTTTGTAGGCTGTTCAAGTTTTTTGGAGGAAGAAGATCCTGCTAACTTGACACCTGAAAGTTTCTACACTATTCCTGATCACGCAGAGGCAGCACTTGCGGCGGTTTACGCGGAGACGCGGTTTATTGGCGGTGGTTCTGGGATTTTCTCTTCTACATGGCAATTATTAGAAGCTACTACCGGGACTTCTACTACTGAGACAGCTCAAAATTCAGATTTGAATAACTTGTACGGACTTATCTACGACGGACGAACCCAGCATGTGATCAACTGGTGGAATGGATTGTACCGGGTAATTGCTCAAGCTAATTTGGTAATAGAAAAAGTCCCAGCTATTACCCCGATGGATCCAGCTCAGAAGACTAAAATTCTGGGAGAAGCTAGATTTCTGAGAGCTTGGTCTTATTTCTATCTAGTACGTCTATGGGGAGATGTGCCCTTAATTACACTTCCTCAGACTGCCAGTTCAGAAGATTTTCAGCCTTCTCCAGCTTCTCAAGAGGAAGTATATGCGCTGATACTGGAAGACTTTAAAGCAGCAGAGGCAGCAGGTTTACTCTGGATGGATATTAGCGGCAGAGCTTCCTTGGCGGCTACCAAATCGATGCTTGCCAAGGTATACTTGACTATGGCAGGTTTTCCATTGAGTAAAGGAGCATCTCACTATCAGCTAGCTGCTGATAAAGCTAAAGAAGTGGTTGATTACGCCAATAGCAGTCCCTTATCGATTAATTTGTTTCCCGCTTACGGTGCGCTTCACAACGAAACTAATGATAATAAACTGGAGCATATTTTCATGCTTCAATACAATGTGATTGTTGCTGGAAACCCTATGAATAACATGTTCCCGAACTTCAAGCCTGTGACCTTTCAAGGCCCTTCTGGAACGGGAAGCACAGTGCCTACTGAAGATTTCTACAATTCGTATGAGCAGGGAGATCTTCGGGCAGTTAATCAGCAAGGATACTTCTACACTACTTATTATAAAAATGGGAGTGGGGAAGAATTTGATTTAGGTGCTCCATATATTTTCAAGCATTTCAATCAGTTGGCACTAGGCACTAAAGATCAGCCAGGAAATAGAACAAATAACCTGAACGTACCTTTGATTAGATTTGCAGAGGTGTTGTTGACCTATGCAGAGGCGCAAAACGAAGTTGGTGGTCCAAATGACTTGGCACTAGAGAGTTTAAAAAGAATTCGTGACAGAGCTGGCTTAATGACTCCGTCCTTGGGTGAATTTAATCCTGAAACATTTAGAGATGCAGTCTTGAGAGAGCGATGGCATGAGCTGTGCTTCGAGCAGATCACTTGGTTCGATATGCTTCGCTTACGCAAAGTATATAATGAAGGAACCAATGGATTTGATCAGTTTGTAGGACATGTAAACCCAAGTTCTAATCAAGCACTTCAGACTATGCATTATTTGATGCCTTATCCGCTTCCAGAAATGCAGAATAATCCAAATCTTATTCCTCAGAATCCTGGATACTAAGATAGATTGGTAGCCAATATGTGTCCCGGACTTTCTACCGGTACAAGACAAAAGCACTATTGAATTGGTCACCCCATAGTCATTGAGAGACCAGTGTAAATGCCTACTTCGGTCTCCTACTGCATCCCTGTCTGTCTTCGGGCAGGGGCCTCACAACTGGGGAATCGAAGAACTAAGGCTTCTAGCCTGATTGCAGAAAATTATACTTGATCAAAAGGGCTCCAATTTTGGAGCCCTTTTTTTGAAAGCAAAGATTTCGAATCACAAGCAACTTGCGTTTATCCCTAACTTCCATTCTTTTTTCCTTCAAAATATCGCTTTAGCGTATATTCTGGTTGCCATTGATCTGGCTTTCGCTCGATTTTGGTATGATCATAGTCCATGGGCAGAATGACTTTTGCAGTCCAGGCGACGGTATCTCCGGCTGATTTTTGGGCAGATTCTAATAGGCCTTGAAGTTCATTCACTTTTTCCGGCTCAAGTTCAGCTAGATTAGTCAACTCAAATGGATCCACTTTAAGATTGAAAAGCTGGGTGAAATTCCGCTCTGGATAGCGAATCAATTTCCAATTCCCTTCCCGAATCCCCCGGATAGTATGTCGATAGGCAGTGAAAAGAGTAGGCCGAACTTCCTTTTCAGAACTCCTAAGAATAGGTACTAGATTCTTGCCATCAATTCCTTCTGGTACTGTTAATCCTGCCAAATCTGCTAAAGTCGGATAGAGATCATACAAATAGACCAAAGCATCTGAAAGTTGAGCCTTAGGGATATCCGGTCCAGTAATGATCATGGGTACTTTGGTAGAGTGCTCGTACAAGTTTTGCTTTCCAAGCAAGCCATGCGAACCGATTGCCAAGCCATTGTCCGCAGCATAGACGATAATTGTGTTTTCATAGAGTCCATTGGCTTTTAGCGTAGCGATCAGTTCTCCAACCTGATTGTCTAAGTGTGTGATCAGACTATAATAGTCCGAGAGAATTTCTTTCACGATTTCAGGTTGTCTAGGCCATCCGGTAAGATTTTCATCCCGAATATTCAATTGGTCAAATTGAAAAGGATGAAGACCCATGAAATTTTCAGGAAGAAGGATTTGAGCCGTATCGTAGCGATTGATATAGCCTGACTTAGGAGAATATGGATCGTGTGGGACAGTAAATGAGATGTATGCAAAAAAGGGGTTCTGCTGCGCTGATTTAGCGTAATCATTCAAGAAGTCTTTGGTGACATTGGTGAATAAATCTGTCGAATAGCCCTTTTTCGTAGCTTCGGAAAGCTTCCCGTCGACTTGGAGATCCCGAACAGCAATACTGAAATGATCTGCCATTCCTCCCAGAAATACATTTTTTCCTTTTTGGAAACTTGCTTCAAACACTTCTTTTTCATTGTGCCATTTGCCTGTACCGAAGGTTTCATAGCCTTGC
>JBDNIP010000676.1:0-10695 GCA_041688245.1 Algoriphagus sp. | reverse complement strand
CTCTGAAGTAAGTCTTTGGAAGTTCTTGCCTTCTTGGGATAATTTCTTCCTCCCCTGTAGCAATTTTAAGTAGTCCATTGTGGTCAGCTTCAAAAGCCCAATGGGGATTATAAGTATCAGGTATTGGAAGGACTGTAACTAGCGCGTCTGCTGCCGAACCAATAAACTCCTTAATGGCACTATCAATCAGGTGGTCTGGTCTAAAGGGACTAGTCACTTCCAAAAGACATATTGCATCAAATTCTTCTCCAATAGATCGATAGTAATCCAAGACATGTTGAATAACAGGGAGTGTGGGACTAGAATCCAAAGCTAGTTCGGCAGGTCTTAAAAACGGAACCTCCAACCCGAGAGATTTTCCTACATCCGCTATCCCTTGATCATCTGTGGTGAGCATTACTCGACTAAGTAAACTAGAAGCCAAAGCACGCTCGGCAGTATAAGCCAATAACGGTTTGCTCCCCAAGCGTTTAATGTTCTTACCCGGAACGCCTTTTGATCCACCTCTAGCAGGGATTATTCCGATTATCTTCATTTTGAATAGTTAAGTAAGACCTATTAGCGTATCAATATAAAAACTCCAGACTTATCGATCATCTCGCCTGACTTACTTACAAAACGTCCCTTAAAAACATAATTTCCATTTGGGACATTTTCCCCATTTAGTGTGCCGTCCCAGCCCTGATCTTCCATGGATTTGGCTTCATAGATTAGTTCCCCCCAAGTACTGAAGATATAGAATTCCATCGATGCGATTCCGCGATAATAAGGTCTAAAGGTTAAATTCTTTGTTCCAGTAGGTGTAAATGCATTCGGGATCATAACAGCATAATCATTCAATACCTCTACAACTACTTGATAGGTAGAAATACATCCAATGGAATCGATAGCGGTTAACATGACCGTATAAACTCCTTTTTCTTGGTATTGATGCACTGGATTCTGGCTACTTGAAGAATTCCCATCTCCGAAATCCCAATCCCAAATTAGTACATTCCCTTGCGATAAATCTAAGAAATTAACATTTTCCTGAATTTGAATCTCAGCGTTAGGGAGCAAGATTCCACCACCTAAATCAGCTTCATACTGGAAATCGGCTACTAGTGCTGTGTCCGCTATTAAAACTCGAATACGTTGAGCTTGATTAAAACAGCCAGTTCCTTTCAATGAACTGCTTACTCGGTAATCTCCGGAAACAGCCACACTGGCTAATTCATCGAGACGCATCGCATTATCTGAAGGGCTGACTATACGATAATCATATATATTCGGATTAAATCCTTCTATAAAATCAGTCAAATCAACTGTCCCGGTAGGATCACAAATTATTGAAGGATTGGAAACTCGAAGTAAAGGAATTTTGTACACCTTAATTGAGACTGGCTTAGCCTCTAAACCACATATCCCCACTCCACTTACCTTGACATAATAGGTATATGCTGCGCCTCTTGGACTAAGTCCTTCAACACTCAATGCTCCTAATGAATTTATACTATAGGTCACTCCATCTAGAGTACCGGTTGAAATAGGACTAGTTCCTTGAGGATCAAAAGACCAAAAGAATTGAGGCTTTACAATATTTTGAGGAACAGATGGCGTAGACTGTGCAACTTCACCGTGACAGATCGCATCATCATTGGCAGTTAAAACAGTTGGTACTTCTGTGATCGTAACTGTATTTGGAACTGTAATTGAACAGCCTTGAGCATCTAGTACTTTAAATTCATAGATACCTATCCCTAGATTAGAAATCCGAACCTCACCAGCAGTTATCAAATCAGCAGAACCTGCATTTGAGCCATTTTTAGTATAAGTTATAGTGTAAGGGGCATATCCTCCGCTAATAGTAAACCTTACCTCCCCATTGTCAAGTCCACAGGAAGCATTATCTTTTGACAGGTCGCTGGTTGACAAAGCCGCTCCCGGTCCTGCCACTGGAATATTAGCAATATTTACCAAACAACCCGCTGACGTCCTCACTTGAACATTATGGGTACCGGTAGCTACTTGGAAAACATTTGTTGATCCAAACGCCCCTCCATTCAGACTATAGGTATAAGACCCAGAATCACCGGTGGTATTAATAACAATTGATCCTCCTGCGCCAAAACAAACTTCATTAACAACAGTAGCCGTAGCCGTTGGATTTGAGTAAACCCTCACTTTACCATTACCGGTAAATCCCGGACAAACCCCTGCTCCAGATGCGGTAACGTAGTAGCTGTATTCTGTAACTGAAGCAGGAAGATTACCGATAGTTAATTCGCCCGTTGCAGTATTGATTTGATAGATTCTACCGTCCCCAGCCGGGCTCGGACTACTAATTATCGATTCAGTTGTTGTCGCATCCAAAAACCATTGGAACGAGGCTCCAGCAGCGATAGGATTCAATTCAGGCATTAATGATGCAACGGAACCAACACAGATCTCATCGCTGTCAACGAGTAGTTGAGTTGGCCCGTCTACCAAAGTCACCGTATTTGTAATCACGCTACAGCCTTCTTTATCAGTGATTCTAATCTGATAGACGCCAGGTCTGTATCCGTCCAGCGAAATAGTGTTTTGATTTATGGATTGCAAACCTAAGCTAACCCCGTCTTTTAGAACGTCTAGGGTATAGGGAAGCCATCCTCCTGTGATTGTTAAATTCAATTTACCATTTGGGGCACCACAGCCTGGATCAATTTTAATCAGAGGGGAACTTGCCAATGGAGCTGTAGGTCCATCAATTGTGAAAGTTTCCGTTTGAGCACAGCCAGCCGGTGTTGAAACTGTCAGAGCGTAAGTACCAGCAGCTAAACTAAGTGCTTCGAAAGCCAATTGACTGATCGGAGCAGCTCCATCAATACTGTAAGTGTACATAGAGAGTGCCCCACTTAGAATACTGACTTTCCCATTGGTGTCGCCAAAACAGGTAATCGGTGTGGTGTCCAAAACTACTGCAGGCGTATCAAAAACAGTGATGCTGACCGGTATCTCCTGTCCAGTACATACCACATAAAAATAGAAGTCATAAGTGCCTGCAGGCAAACCTGTAATAACTAATTCAGGATGTAACCAATCTGTGTCATCAATCGTATAGTTGACGCTTGAAAGTACGGGATCAGCTCCGTTTTGAATCAAGCCAATCTGTCCTGGATCGGTGTACCATCTTACTTCAGTAGCCGCAGCTGGCGGCAAGGAAAGGTCAGGAGCAATATGTAAGGGTCGGATTACTACAGGGGAACCCACACATGAATTAACAGGTGGAACGATAGCATAAACCGGATCAGAGGATTCTTCTACAAGAAAATCAAATATTGATAGGCAACCCTCAGTATCGCTTACTATCAAATAATACGTGTTGGGTAGCAAATCAAGTGCTTCAGAGACAGTCCCTGAAATAACAGAACCGGTAATAGAACCTGCTCTCCATTCTACTGTGTAATTACCCCATCCACCGGTAATAACCAAGTCCCTGATACTGCCATTGGCCAGGTCACAAGACGCTCGCTCAATAGTAGGACTATTAATAGAAATTGGAGCAGTCGGGCCTTCGACTAATACTGTTTCTGCGAACGGGCAGCCAATATCATTTCTTATCTCAACAGTATAAGATCCCGGCGCTAAATTAGAATAAGTAAGGTCCGTTGTAAAGGGTGAACTGTCAAAACTGACTTCAAATACCCCATTTCCTCCACGGGGTACTATGGTGATTACACCATCCGTATTTCCGAAACAAGTGATATTATCAACTGTAATATCAGCCTCTATTGCTGCGAATACCTCTGCATCTGCTACTTCTACAAATGTACAGATCCCTGGACCTGATATTTCCAAATAATAATTGAAGTTACCGGCGCTTTGATCACTTATGGTCAACCTTCCATCTGCAGGATCAACCTGGTAGGTGATCCCTTCTGAATCTGGAGTTGGACTAGATGTGATAGGCTGATTCAAAGCAGCATCCTTGTACCAACTTAGGACAGGAGTAACAGAAAGCATTGGAATAAACACAGGTGAAAAAACAAGGTCCTGACCCACGCAGACCACATCTTTCATGGGATTGACTTCTACGTTAAAACCAGTTTCATTCGTTAAGGTAAATAAGTTTGGAAGGTTGAGCGGACAATCATTTACATCTGTGATCGCTAAGGAATACTCACCGGGTGCCAAATTCTTAACTTCATATACTCCCGCTGTTAGGCTAGTTAAATAAGCTGAGATTGGCAGATTATTCATTACTAAGGTATAGGGTGTTACTCCACCGGTGATCTCAAATTTTACGGAGCCATTAGAATCCCCACAGGTGGGGTCTATCTTTGTTTGGTCGATGATTTCTAGCTGAGCTGGCTGGGTGACTGTTACCGGGAACTCTTCAGGGCAAAATGATCCAGCCTCTTGAACACGAATATTATAGTTTCCTGCCGATAAGCCTGAAAAGTTTCCTGTGGAATTAGAAGCTCCAGTCTCTAACAAGGTAAAGGTATTGGGTCCAGCAGGATCTACCAAAACCATGTTAATCTTCCCATCATTCCCACCAAAACAGGAAACTGGCACTTCTGTAAAGTTTGCAACCGGAATTTTGAGGATTGTGACTTTTGCTTCAATCGGAGCAGCTGCACAGATCTTATCACCTGCCACTCCCATAAAATAGCTAAAAGGTATCGGACTAAAAGTCAAACCAGTGATTGTCAAAACCCCATTGGTAATATCGTAAGTAAGATCCCCTACTCTGTCTCCATCGTTGATTTCAATTAAATTCCCTGTAAGATCTTCAAAAGACCAAGTATAAACAGGCGTAGCTCCTATCGTATTACTTACTTCTATTGGAGTTACTACTACAGGAGTACCTTCACATACAGTCACATCATTGACATCGTATTCAGGAATATCTGTATCGCCTATTGTTATACTTAGTTGATCGGTACAACCCTTCGCATCTGTAATCGAAATGTCATAGGTATCTGGCGAAAGATTCGTCAGCGTGAAATCATTGGTACCTGGGACTGTGGTTAAGTCTGCTCCAAAACTTGCTAACGGACTTCCGTTAACTGAAATAGTATAACCTCCGGATCCATTTTGATTACCTCCCGAGACGGTGAAGCTGAGCTGTCCGTTATCTTCAGCACAGGTGGCGTCCACTTTCGAAACTTCGTTGGATACCAAAGGGGAAGGCTCAGTGATTATAATTCCTGGAAAAATAGCTTCGCAATCCTTATTACTCTTCACAGTAAGTGCATAAGTACCAGGTGGAAGTGAATTGAATAACCCTGAATTATTGGCAAAAGGCCCACTGATGCCATTTTCATCATGTAGGCTGTATTGGAAATCTTCAAGATTTCCACTTGCTAATTGTGCTTGAATTATTCCATTTGATTCCCCATTACAGGTAACTTGTGTGATAGTTGGAGTGACAGGGATGGGCATTGGATTTACTAATATTTCCGCGGGGATATAGCCCTGATCACAAACCTTAGATCCAGTTACTTGAAGGTAATAAATATATGGTGTAGCCTGAGGGGCAAGATTGAATACAGAAAGTTCATTCGATCCATCTATCGTGAAAGTCACTCCATTAAGATTTAGATCATTTGTAATCTCATTGTATGTACTTGGTCCATCTCTGTAGTACCACTTATAAATTGGGGTGCTAGTTGAAAGATTTACTATAGTCGGCGATACCGTAGCAATTTCACCTTCGCATATCTCATCAGATGTAGCTGCAAATTGAGGAAGAGGATCACCAGCAACTGTTATGCTAACCGCTCTAGAGCAATCTTTTCCATCAGTTACATTAATATCGTAAGTTGTTGCAACCAGTCCAGTAACTGTATACACACCTTCTAAATTGGTAATAGAGCTAGCAGGAACGCCTGGGATGGAAATCAAATTACCTCCGTTTCCGCCAGAAATTGTAAACTTTAACTCCCCATTAGCACCATTACAAAAAGCATTCTCGGTTGGTCCTTCGACCAAGCTAAGTGGATCCGTCGGTCCTTCCACCTCTACTGGAATTGACTCCAAACAACTCGGGTTTTGAGTGATTACCTCTACCTCATAGTCTCCTGGAAATAAGCCTGTAAAAGTATATTGATTTCCAGATTGAGGTGGGGATTGTTGGACCGGAGTGTTATTACCGAGTTGATAAAGGTTAAAAGTTTTATTGCCTGTCCCACCTTGCGCTGTGACAGTAATGGATCCATCCCCATTTCGACACCAATCAGGTAATTCAGTTACTTGTAAATCAATTGCAGGATAAACTGTTAAACTTACTCTTATTAAATCACCTTGGCTAAAACAGAAATTGCCTCCAGTTGGGAAATTAGTATCATCAACCTCCACGAAAAAATCATAGTTTCCCGCAGGCAAATTATCGAAAGTAAGTAATCCATTTGCTCCGATTGTTACACCTCCAGTAGTAACTGGCGAGCCATTAACTATAATTACATCACTATTTGGATCTATTTTATTAGTTTTTTGGGGGTCAGTGTACCACAAATAAACAGGATCACTAGTTACATTATCCTTAAAATATTGATCAATATCGGGTTGGAATGAAACAGGATTATTCTCACATATTTCTTCAATAGGATCAATAATCAATACCGGGGTACCCCTAACTTGGGTAAATTCAAACAGAAGTTCATCCTCGAGTACACAAGGATCCGAAACTATGGAAGCATTGTTATCACAGACTGGACCTAAGAGTTCAGAGCTTGGATTAACAGCTCTTACAAATATTTTCCCAAGATTTAATCCCGAAAGATTGAAAGTTGCTGTAATGTATCCATCTGCACCAATAACCTCAGGACCTGCTAGAATAAATGTAATTGGGTCATTATTTTCATCATAAAATTCAATGGTATATTTCCCGGGGTCGTCAACCAGGTTTTTTACTACTATATCATTCAGCGCTCCATCGTTTTGGCCATCACAGGTAGGATTCGTAGGAGTTCCAGATGATTCTATTTCAGGAATAGGGTTAATTGAAATAGTGATTGGTATTCCATCAGATTCCAATCCAAAATTGTCCACAATTTTATACCACGCAGTGACAGTTCCATAAAAATTGGGATTGGTGCGAACAAACCGAATAGATGCCTGATCGAATTTTCCTTCCTCCACCTCATCATCAAGCTCGGCAATAAATTCTCCGACTTTGTTATCAAAAGCATCAAATGCAGCCAACCTTTTAGATTGGTCACTACACCTTAATGCACAAAAGCCCGAAAGACCACAGTCATAACTATCAGTATCAAAATTATTATCACCTACTCCAGGATTTATGTCGTAAAGCTGAATACATTGAATAAATGCATTCGCAGAAGAAGGTAATTTTACACAAAAGGGAAATTCAACTGTATTTGCCTCGTCTATGCAAACTTCTCTGAAAAGTTCCGGAGGAACGGGCTTGACCGCGTCTTGCACACTTGAAACCTGGACAGCCAAGTTTCTTATCTCATGCTTGCTGAAATAGTTACCTCCAGTAGACGCCGCAAATCCGACTTTCAAGGTTTGTGGAGCTTCTCCTTGAAATCTAACTTGATCTAATATTTTTATCGGTACTAGATTAGCATCAACCAACATTTCCACGGTAATATCATAAGGCTCCATGGGATTTCCTGTAGGGAAAATGTCAATAAAAACCTTTCTATATCCAGGAGGTAACGTGTTACCACAATCCACATCTTCTGGTTTAATTCCAGATCCAATTTTGAATTGATCGGAGGTACCTAGAAAAAATGATGGGTTTGAAACCCAAAGATCTCCTGATCCATTTGAAATTCTTGGGATTAAACTCGACGGATAGCCAGTATAGTTAAAATACACAATTTTCCCACCCTTAAATTGGTAACTATTAAATGAAGGTGGAGGTGGTGAGTTAATTAATGGAAACCCGTTATCTCTATTTAAATCTAGGATTTTTAAAGGACCCCTTATAGTTATCGCATCTGGATATAGCTTGATATCATCAGGATCCGTAGAGTAATTAAACTGATTAGGATCATGAAACCCCCCAAATTTTTTCTCTTGATAGTTGCCGAAATTACCTAGGACATCAAAGCCAATTCCCATATACCCACCCGTAACTCCAACAGAAGAATAATCCGAACCATTATTAGAACCGTGAGGAGCATACCCTAAGGAACCACCTACCCCTCCAATCTCGAATGTTGAGGCAGTTTCTGTACCATCTATCAAGAAAAAGCTAAATCCATCTCCTAGAGCACCTATAGATTCTTTATAAATAAAATACTCAAAAGAGGCTTTGATTCCATATTCTGATGAGAAAGGTAAATCAATCAAGATGTACCCACGTTCATCAGGACTATCCGGAGTTAATTCTAAAGAATTACCTGTCAAGAATAAGGGGCGATCAGGAGAAACACCTCCAGTCGAATAATTTAAAACCTTATTACCTTTTGCTATAGTAAAAGGCAAATCATTAGGATTACCACTACCTGTAAACGGCTGACAATAAGGAAAACCTGCTCGGGGCACAAACACCTGGCCTGAGGCAAAAAATGGTAAAGAGGTAAGCATTATCATCAAAAACAGGCTACAAATCTGTTTCATAATAGTCGGAAAACTCCCGTGTAAAGATTTTATCATTTAATCAAAAGGTAACTCTTACACGTAATCGAATAATATTACTTGAAAGCTCCTGCAACTTATCATATATCGAGCTCAAAAGAGCAACCGGACATAAAAAAGCCGAAAGAAGTTTCAATTTTCAATGAATTTCTTTCGGCTCTTTAACGAATTGAGTGAGACTTAAAAAATCGTCTGCTCGATATCAATAAACTGTTTTTGCCGGTTTATCTCCCAAAATCGTTCGGACTGAAGGACTTCTAAAAACATCTGATCACTTTTACCCTGTCCGTATAGATCTTCTTTTTGAAATTTTGAGGTAATTGCTAAAGACAAAGCTTCAATGATCTCATCTTTATCGTACCCACAATTGATGATATCCTGATGTAGCGCTCTGTTTAGCTGTCTTGTGCCAATGTTTACCACAGGAATCCCATAATAAGGAGCTTCTCTGATCCCAGCACTAGAATTACCCACCATGAAACTCGCATGCTTTAACAGGGTAAGAAAGTACTCAAAACGGATTGATGGAAACACCCTAAAGTTCGAATTACTTTCCAAGCGTTTGTATTGCGCTAATATAAAGGAGGATCCTAAATCATTATTTGGGAAAATTACGACGAGCTTTTTATCAAACTGAATCAGTGCGTCCACAAATACTTCGGCATAGTCAGCCATCTTATCAATCTCTGTGGTGACCGGATGGAACATGGCGATGCCATAGCTGGAAAATGCTACCTCATAATACGATTTGACCTTCTCGATACTCGGAAGGGTATCCGAGAGCATAAGATCTACATCAGGAGAGCCAATCACCCAAATGGAGTCAGGAATCTCACCCATTTGAATCAATCGTACTTTTGCTTTTTCATTTGAAACGAAATGAATATGGCTCATCTTTGATACTGAGTGACGAATCAGCTCGTCAATCGTACCAGAAACCTCACCACCTTCAATATGAGCCACTCGGATATTATTTAGCGCTCCGACTATTGCGCCAGCCATCGCTTCGATCCGATCTCCGTGAACCACTATTAAATCAGGTTTTTCGGCTTTTACAAAAGCGGAGAAACCTTCGATAGTTTTAGCTAAGCTCAAGTCCATGGTAGATTCATGCGTATGGTTAGCAAAGGCATGGATATGTTCATAGCCACATTTCTGCACTTCAATCAATGTGTAGCCATAATCTTTGAGCAAATGCATACCAGTCACAAAAATATGGACTTCAAAATCAGCTTGGATGCTAGTGATCTCAATCAAAGATTTGAGCTTACCAAAATCAGCTCTAGTACCGGTTAGAAATGCAATCTTACGCTTCTTCAATGTCTTCCCAAATTACCTGAATATCTATTTCCAACGCTTTTCCAGCTTTTTTACCCAGTACTTCATTGTAATGCGCTGCTAAAATCCCTCCCTTTCCAGGCCGCTTTACCCATATATTGTCTTTGGTAAACAGCTCACCTTCTTTCACAGGCTTGATGGTACAGATTGTTGCAAATGCAAAGTCAATGGTAACCTTTTCTTCATCAGCCGGGCCTTTTTTACCTCCACGCTGCTGTTGAAGTACAGCCGATCCCGCAATTAATTCCCTACAAGCCTGCTCATCCATCGAGCAAATAATATCCGGTCCCGGACGATCCATATGATCTGTGAAATGGCGCTCTAAAATTGATGCGCCAAGTGCAACAGCCCCAAAACAGGCAAGATTACTCAGTGTGTGATCACTTAATCCTACCACTGCAGTTGGAAAGTTTTCCTGAACTTCTACCATAGCACCTAAGCGCACCAAGTGATTGGGTGTGGGATAAAGATTGGTAGTATGAAGTAATGCATAAGGAACGCCATGCTTCTCCAGAATCGCTACTGCTTTCTGAATACTTTCGATGGTGTTCATCCCTGTGCTCATAATAATCGGCTTCCCGAAGGCAGCTATATGTTCCAGCAAAGGATAGTTATTGCACTCGCCTGACCCGATTTTAAATGCTGGTACATCCCACTTGATCAGACGATCTGCCGCCGCTCTTGAAAATGGGGTACTGATAAAAATCATTCCCTTGCCTTCAACATAGTTTTTCAGTTCCAATTCATCAGATTCATTCAACGCACAGCGCTCCATGATCT
>JBDNIP010000675.1:0-3094 GCA_041688245.1 Algoriphagus sp. | reverse complement strand
GTTTGATGTGGTATGCTTGATGTAGGGTGTCGGGTGACCGATGACGGATGTTGGATGCTTGATGTCGGGTGTTTGGTGACGGATGTAGGATGTCGGATGTGGGAGGTCCGGTGTTTGGTGACGGATGACGGATGTTTGGTGCTTGATGTCGGGTGTTTGGTGACGGATGTAGGATGTTTGATGTCCGATGTTGGATGCCCGGTGTTTGGTGCCTAATGTGTGATGTCCGGTGTTTGGTGACCGATGACGTGTGTTTGGTGACTGATGTGCGGTATTTGATTTTTGTGTTTGATAATTTGAAATGGCCTACTTGAACTAGCGGGTTTATATAATGAGAAAGACAAATAGCTTATAAATATTGTAAACAAATTTGTTAATTGATAAACAGAAAATTATCTCTCGCATAAATAAAATTTTTAATCGGTTGGCTCATTTATCGCAGCTAGTAGCCAGGCTGGGAATTGGCTTTTTTTCAACTAGTTTGATATTAAGAAATTATTTCTACTTATTATATTGGTTTTATCAAGCTTATCAGTTTCACAGAGTCAACCTATAGAGTACCCATAATTACTGGGGGATCAGTCTGTCAATGTCATAGTGAATCTTGTCAAGGGGGGAATCAAATTTCCTTAAGGCGTAGCTGTGGAAGAATTACGGGCACAGGGGACTGTGGAGTTAGTCCAAATTGCTAACAAAGAATGGCTGGTCCTAAATGGGCCAGCCTAATTTTCACTATAAAATTACGGCTGTGAAAAATTATTATAATCTTTTCCTGATCATGACATTGCTTGCGTGCAAGTCGAATATAGATTCAGATAAGAGTGAATCAGATAAGGAGGACTTAAAATATGCAGTTCACTATGAAATGGTTTCTTTCGATACTGTTTATTTGGAAGCTCCAAATTCAACTTTCGTTGGATATTTATTCTTGACCAATCGTGACATTAATTTCATTGATAGAATTCAATCAAAAGTTTTCCAATTTGATCATCAGGGTAATTTTAAACAGGAATTTTTAGGCAGGGGAGACGGCCCAGATCGACAAAATGGGATTTATGGAATTGGATCGGAAGGCGATGAATTTATTGTTTTAAGTGATAAGCATATCTCTATTTTTGATACCTCATTCAAGCTGAAAGATCGATTGAACTTTACGCTTGGCGGTCAAGAATCAGTGGAGGAAATGCTTCATGCCCCAAGATCAGATATGTTTGGTCTTTATGAGATTAGTTGGATTAGTCAGGAAGTCAATATGCCGGTTTTCCCTTTAGCTGAGGGGCAAGGATTTATTCTTCCTGTGATGATGACACATCCAGAGCTAAATGGCTATTGGACCACCGAATATTATGAATCTGTCGCCATTTTTGGACTTTTTGATGAAAAATACAACCTGCAAAAGCTAGGTGGAAAGCGTTCTGAAGAATACTTAAAATACAATTACTTGCCGAATTTTGATTACTCCTATTTTACGACCAAGGGGGATAGTTTACTGGTATCCTTCCCGATAGATCCTAAAATCCATGTATATGATTTGGGGTTTAATTTTTTGGGGACATTCGGAGAGCCTGGAATAGCCATGAAGATGGATTATATCCCTACCCAAACGCTTGAAGAAGCGGAAAGTCAATGGGGAACTGATCGAGATCAATTTGGGCACTATGATCATATTTTTTATGATACCAAGGAAGATTTGGTTTTTCGTAGCTATCTGCCGAGCGGGAAAGGGGCAGAATCTGCTCGTTTGCAGGTTTATAAGGGAAATCAACTTGTAGCAGATTTAGAAGTGCCAATTAGATTTAGCGTATTGGGTTCGGTCGATGGCGTTTTTTACGCCGATGGGATCGTAGATGAGGAGAATGAAAAACTGGCATTCTTTAAATTCAAGCTCGATGAAAAATAGGCAATACTTGGTTTTATCACTTTGTTTTCTGACTCAATCTATTTGGGCCCAGAGCCTAAAAGTAGTAGACGCTAACACATTGGAGCCGATTCCATTTTTTCATCTCTATGACCCTCAAAAAAGTAAGGTGTTAATGGGCGGCCCTGAAGGAACGGTTTCACTCGACGAATTGATTAGCACTTATGCTGACTCACTTTATGTTTCTCACTTGGGATATGAGACTATGAGCTTGAGAAAGGGAGATTTAGATCTAAACAGTCCGGAAATACTAATCAAATTACAGCCTCTGGTATTTGAACTGGAGGAAGCCAGTGCCCAGATTTTGGATGAAGAGCAGCTTTTGATCCGGTTTCAGACCAAACTCAAGAATCAACTCAGTAAAAATTCTTGGCTAGTTCGTGTCCATTCCTGGGAGTTTATTGATGGATCAAAGCAAGTAATAGATCAATACGGTTTGTTGGGTTTCGGAGGTTTGATGGAGCGAAAAGGGAAGTTAAGCGAATATGATGGTTCGAATTATTTTTTGATCTCTGAACACGCTCGGAAAACAGCCGTCTTAGCGTATGAAGCATTCTTCGACACCAAAGACCTACTTGGGGTTGTGCTGAACGAACTATTGCAGGGGATAGCTCAGGCGAAGCCAAAAAAAGTAAGTGTCTTGAGTTCTTCGAGAGAAAAGTTGACTTTTGCGGTAAGCTATCGCATTGATGAGCTGAAGGTCGAGTTTATGATTTCTGAGAATGCTGAGCTACTCGAAATCAAGTGGACTGAAGCCCTTGATCTAAACCTTTCTTTTGCTGATAATATTCGCACTGAATCCGGAAAGATTAGATTTTATGCAGATTCGGAGTTGCTCGTACCGATCTCTGTAAATCTCAAATTTGAACGGCTAGCTTCGAAAAAACAGCATCAGTTTTATATGCTATCCTCTTTTATCCCCAGTCCACTAGATTATAGGGTCTTTCTGAGTGAAAATTACCCCTTAGGGGATTATTATAGATTGATGGCGGAGTTGGGGAATTTGGATGATTACGATTCAGAAGCTATTTTTTTTCAAAGTTCTAAAGCTCAGTTCGAATCCAAGAAAATGGCTCAATTTGCAGGAAAATCTTTTGATGAAAACATATCTTGGATAGACATCAAAGCAAGAGCGCAGTACGCTACGTATCGATGGGTGGATGATACAATGAAAGT
>JBDNIP010000674.1:0-4796 GCA_041688245.1 Algoriphagus sp. | reverse complement strand
TTGGTGGTGGCATCACAGGTTTGGTGAAGTGTTTGAATTTGGAGTGGTCGCCGGTTTACTGCCGAGCGATTGATATTCAACCGGAATTATCCCTTGACCAGATTACCCATCAGCTAATGGCAGAATATCACGATGCCAATGTGGCTGTTGTAGAAGTTGCCTATTCTGAAGAAGGTAGAAAAACCACTACTGCCATTCCAACTGAGCTGCTGGAAAATCAGTCGATTTCAACTACTGTCACTAGTGATTCTGTATTTCTTGTCAGTGGTGGGGCCAGAGGAGTAACTGCTGCTTGTGTCATTGAAATGGCGAAGACATTTGCTTGCAAATTTATACTGCTCGGTAGATCAAGTCTTGATACTGAAATTCCAGAATTTGCCAGAAATGAAAACGACGAAAGTGCTTTGAAGCGCTTGATCATGATGGATATGAAGGCAAAAGGGGAACAACCGAGTCTTCCGAGAGTAAAAAGCATCTTCAATAATATCATAGCCAAAAAGGAAATTGATGAAACGATTTCCTTGATTCAAAGTCATGGCAGTGAGGTCAGCTCTATCGCGGGAGGTGTCACTGATTTGGCAAGTTTTAAGAATTCATTGGATCAGGCAACAGCACAACTTGGAGCGGTCACGGGAATCCTTCACGGTGCAGGTCGATTGGCAGATAAGTACATTCAGGATAAGACGGAAAGTGATTTTGAAAATGTCATAGCTGTCAAACTGGATGGCTTGCTAAGTCTGCTTGGAGCCGTTGATATTCATCAGTTAGATCACCTGATTTTATTTTCTTCGGTAGCTGGATTTTATGGAAATGTGGGGCAGACAGATTATGCAATTGCAAATGAAATCTTGAGTAAGGCCGCACACCTATTTAAAACTAATCATCCCAAAACACAGGTCTCTGCCATCAACTGGGGCGCATGGGATAGTGGAATGGTAGGCGGCGAATTGAAGGCGCAGTTTGAAGCAGCCGGCATCAGTCTCGTCAACAGTGAAGGTGGCGCTGCCATGCTGGTGAACGAACTGAATACTGATTACGCCAATCAGGCTCAGGTGATTATCGGTGGCACATTACCGGCAGCGGTTAGTCATTTAGGAGCATTAAGGACACACCGAATTCATCGGCAATTGATGCTGGAAAATAATCCATTTCTAAACCATCACAAGATTCAAAACAACCCAGTCTTGCCCGTGGTCAATGCAGTAGGATGGATGGCTCACAGTTGTGAAAAGTTCTATCCTGATTATTCCCTGTTCAAAATTGAAAACATCTCCTTATTCAAAGGGATTATTTTCGATGGGAATCAGCAGGAGGATTACATTTTGGAGCTAAAGGAGCTGGAGAAAGACGAAGAGAAAATCGTATTTGAAACCACTGTTTTTAGCGAAGGCAAAAAGTTACCAAGCAATCATTATCGTGCAAGGGTCACCTTGTTGAATAAGCACTCATTTCCTGAGTCACCTACATTTGAACATCAAATAAGCGGTACCTATCCACCCACAGATGGGCAGGTATTATATCAAGATGGTTCCCTTTTCCATGCGCCCTATTTCCAGGGGATAAAAGAAATATTGGATTGCAATGAGCGCCAAATCGTACTTTCCTGTATTGCCTCGGAAGTACCCTTATCAGAACAAGGACAGTTTCCGGTAGGTAGCATCAATACGTTTTTTGCAGATATTCAGTATCAGGGAATGCTGGTGTGGGTCCAGAAAAATTACGAGGGAGCAAAGAGCCTTCCGCTGAAAACGGATAGTGTAACACTGTATCGTCCCGTACCATTTGGCAAAGAATTATTTGTAACGGTTAAAGTTAAAGAAGCCGATGAATCAACGTTAGTTGCTGACTGTACCGTCTATGATGAGCAAGGATCTTTGTACATCAAAACAGCTGGTGCAGCCGTGACTATCTCCAGACAACTGGTATGGTAGTAAGTAGGAAGACGGAAGACCAAAAAAATCAATCATGAACAAAATAGCCATTATAGGAACAGCTGCACTTTTCCCCGGATCTTCGACACCGAAGGAGTTTTGGGAAAATTTGATGGCTGAAAAGGACCTCACCGGTCGTGCCACAGCGCAAGATTTCGGGATAGATCCTGCATCGATTTTTCATCCTGACAAAGGAATTGAGGACCGATGCTATTCTACTCGTGGTGGCTATATTCGTGACTTTAAGTTTGACCCAAAGGGCTTTGAATTGTCAGCCGACTATTTGAGCAAACAGGATAAATTGTTTCAATGGTCGCTTTATGCAGCAAAGGAAGCACTTATCGATGGAGGCTACTTTCAGGAAAAGGAAAAGCTGAAAAATTGTGGCTTAATTCTCGGGAATTTATCCTTTCCGACAAGCTCTTCGCATCAACTTATTTCGGATATCTACTGTCGTTCTTTAGAATTGCATATTCAAGAATTATTAAAAGCTCCAGAATTCAGATTAAAGGCTCACAATCAAATTCCCCCTGACAATAAAGTACTGGAATACACACCATCAGAAATGGTGAGTAAAGCACTGGCACTCGGAAAAACGCATTATGCCTTGGATGCTGCATGTGCGAGCTCTTTATATGCAATCAAGATGGCTTGTGATGAATTGCAAACCGGTAAAGCCGATATGATGTTGGCCGGTGCAGTCAGTGCCTCCGACCAACTGTTTATCCACATGGGATTCTCCATATTCCATGCTTATTCACCTATGGATAAGAAATTTGTCCCATTCGATGCAGCATCTGGAGGATTGATTTCTTCTGAAGGTGCAGGAATGGTATTGTTGAAAAGACTGGAGGATGCAGAACGAGATGGAGATCACATAGTCGGAGTTATTGGTGGCATAGGTTTGTCAAATGACGGACGCGGGAAATTTCTGTTGAGCCCAAATCCCAAAGGACAAAATTTAGCCTTCGAAAGAACATACGCTGACAATGCTATTTCACCAGCGGATACCTCTTATATCGAGTGTCATGCTACGGGTACCCCACTTGGAGATATCACTGAGTTGAACTCGATTGCCACTTATTTTTCGAAATATGATGCTAGCCCATTGCTGGGTTCAGTAAAGTCAAATATGGGCCATCTGCTGACAGCAGCAGGAATGACTGGCTTATTGAAGGTTTTGTTAGCCATGCAGCATGAGGTAATTCCGCCCAATATCAATTTGACAAATCCCATCAAATCGGATAGCAATTGGGAGGGGGACAAGGGAATGATCGTAAATCATACCCCTTGGAAAGACACGATAAAGCAAGCTGGGATTAATTCATTTGGCTTTGGTGGTACCAATGCGCACATGGTGGTCCAAAATTATTTAGCTAAAAAAAATGACGCTGATCAGCCCAATAAGCTGGTATCCTTGCAATCGATGGCCGTCATTGGGATGGATGCTCATTTTGGAACTTGCGAAAATCTGGATGCTTTCTACCATACCATTTATAATGGAGATCAACTTTTCACCCCACTTCCAATAAATCGCTGGAAAGGGATGGAAGCCAATACATCCGTGCTGAAAAAGTATGGCTTTGAACATGGAACTCCACCAAAGGGCGCTTACATTGAGGAGTTCGAAATTGATTTGTTGCGCTATAAAATCCAGCCAAAAGAAGCCGAACGTCTGCATCCTCAGCAAGCTTTACTGCTCAAAGTGGCCGACAATGCCATCAAAGATGCAGGCTTGGAAGAGCATCAAAATGTAGCCGTATTGGTGGCTATGGAAACAGAATTAGCGATTCATCAGTGTCTGGCCCGGTGGGATGTAGAATGGCAGATAAAGGAGGCTTTGGAAAATGCCGGTCTTGAGTTGACCGAAGAAGAATTAGCGGAACTTATTCAATTGACTAAGAAAGCTATTTATCATCGGGAAGGTAAGCCTGCGCCAAGTGAATTCACCAGTTTTATCGGGAATCTAATGGCAAGCAGGATCAGCGCACTATGGGATTTTTCGGGTGCTGCATTTACCGTTTCTTGTGGTGAAAACTCTGTGTTCAAAGCATTGGAGATTGCACAGAATATGTTGTCACTGGGAGAAGTGGATGCCGTAGTGATAGGTGCCGTTGATTTCTCCGCTGGTCTTGAGAATGTATTATTGAGACAGAAGGAATATGCCACGAATACCAATCCAACACCATCTTTTTCATTTAATGCGGACAATGAAGGCTGGATGATCGGGGAAGGTGCCGGTGCGATCGTGTTAAAGAAAAATACGCTCGGATCGCAAGAAAAAGTCTATTCCATAATCGACGAAATCGGAACCGCCAATACTCAAAAATCATTCGATTACCTGGAATTGGCTGCGACAGGAATCTCCGCTCAAGATCGATCCGAGCAGGAGCAGTTATTTCAAAACAAATCCGACAGACCCATCGCATTAGGCTCGGTCAAAGCCAATATCGGGAATACTTTTGCCGCCTCAGGAATGGCCGGTTTGATAAAAACAGCACTGTGCGTATATCATCGGTTTATCCCCGGAATACCTAATTGGACCAGTCCTCAAAACGATGATTTCCAAAAGACCCCTTATTATTTCCCTACCGAATCCCGACCTTGGATTTTATCTGATGGAGTGTACAGCTGAAAGGCCGCTGTGAATGGCGTAGCTGGTATTCAAATTCAATTGAGCAGTGCAGATTCAAAGCGAATCGACACGCACACATTTCTTCGAAATCAAACGCCTGCATTATTTATTCTGTCAGGCAAGGATAGCGAAGCGCTGTTAGCGGAGCTTGAGATATTAAAATCAAACCTGGAATCTGATCAGGAGCTGAGTTCACTAGCAGAGCAGTTGCACAGCAAATTTTCTACCCA
>JBDNIP010000673.1:0-13649 GCA_041688245.1 Algoriphagus sp. | reverse complement strand
GGAGGCAATAATC
The DNA here is from genome assembly GCA_041688245.1 of Algoriphagus sp. Lineage (GTDB taxonomy): Bacteria > Bacteroidota > Bacteroidia > Cytophagales > Cyclobacteriaceae > Algoriphagus. The sequence goes on along the minus strand of JBDNIP010000673.1, from coordinate 13,636 downwards.
GAGCGAGTGAAGACTACTCCAAAATTTGGTTACATCTGGCACACTACAGGTTCTGGAAAGACACTCACCTCATTTTAGGCAGCACAGATTCTGACAAATTTGCCACAAGTGCACAAAGTGGTTTTTGTAGTGGACAGGAAAGATCTGGATTACCAGACTACAAAAGAATTTAATGCATTCAGCAAAGGAAGCATTGACGGCACCAATAACACCAACGCCCTTGTAAAGCAAATGGCAGGCGACAATAAGCTAATCGTCACCACAATCCAGAAACTGAATACTGCCATTACTAAGACGAGGCACATGACCCACCTGGAGGATCTCAGGAACAAGCGAATCGTATTTATTTTCGACGAGTGTCACAGAAGTCAGTTCGGAAAAACTCATGAAGACATCAAAAAATTCTTCGAAGGTTCTCAGATGTTTGGTTTCACAGGCACTCCAATCTTCGAGGAGAACGCTGGAAAAAATGCCTATGGCAAACGGACTACTACCATGCTCTTTGGTGACTGTCTTCACAAGTATGTGATCACAGATGCAATCCGGGATGAAAACGTGCTTAAGTTCTCGGTGGAATACATCAGCACTTTCAAAAAGCGGGAGAACATTTTAGATATCAATGTGGAGGTAATTGATGAAGAAGAAGTCATGAATGCTCCACAGCGACTGAATAACGTGGTTGATTACATCATTACTAATCACGGTAGAAAAACACACAACAGGTCTCTCACAGCTATATTCTGTGTTTCAAGTGTCTGAACACTGATTGAGTATTACACTCTTTTCCAACAGAAGAAGATAGCTGGCGAGCATAATCTGAAGGTAGCTACCATCTTCTCCTACGGTGCAAATGTGGACCTGATTGACAACGGAGAAGAGTTTGAGGAAGACTGGGAAGAAGGTGAATTTGGAGTAGCTGCAGATCTGAGAAGAGACGACTACAGCAAAAATGGGAAGAAACATCCACGTGAGTACCTCGATGAGTTCATAGCTGATTACAACGCCACATTTGCCACAAACTACAACACCAAAGACAGTAAGCTTTTCTACCAGTACTACAATGACCTTGCAGACCGAGTAAAGAAAAAACAAATTGACATCCTGCTTGTGGTGAACATGTTTCTCACAGGCTTCGACAGCAAATGGCTAAATACGCTTTATGTTGATAAGAATCTGAAGTATCACGGATTGATTCAAGCATACTCTCGAACAAACCGAATCCTCGATAAAGTCAAATCACAAGGAAACATCGTCTGCTTCCGAAATCTAAAACCTGCCACAGATGATGCAATCACACTTTTCTCCAACATCAACGCGAAGGATGAAATCATCATGCAGCCCTACGAGGATTATATAGAGAAATTTCAGGAAGCTGTGGCGAAGTTATTGAAAGTTGTTCCAACCGTAGCTAGTGTGAATAATCTGCCAAGCGAGGTAGAGAAGTTTGAATTTATCAAAGCCTTCCGAGAACTCATGCGTCTGAAGAATGTACTCTCCACATTCACGGAGTTTGAGTTCGATGACCTAGTAATGTCAGAACAGGACTTCGAAGACTACAAGTCCAAATACCTAGACATCTACGATAGCAACAAAGGTCCGGGTAAAGAGAAAGTTTCTATACTGAATGATGTAGACTTTGAACTCGAACTGATCCATCGTGACGAGATCAATGTCAGCTACATCTTGAAACTTCTGGCAAAGCTGAAAGATGCAGCACCTGAAGATCAGGAAAAACAGAAGAAAGCGATCGTAGAACTCATCGTGGGAGAGTCCCAGCTTAGAAGCAAGCGGGAGCTGATCGAGAAGTTCATCAACCAGACCTTACCTGGGATCGAAGACTCAGAAGACATCCCTGAAGAGTTCTTGAACTTCTGGACAAGAGAGCGTGTGGAGGCTATAAAAAATCTGAGCGAAGAGGAATCCCTAGACGCTGAAAAGTTGGAGCAAGTGATTGGCGATTTCATCTACACAGAGAAAGAACCCCTTCGTGATGACATCATCGGAATGATGACCAAGCGACCATCACTTCGCGAACGAAAGACTATTGCTGAGCGGGTAAAAACCAAAATCATGGACTTCGTGGAGACTTTTATTAATGGGATCTCGGCAGCGGCCTAAAAAAAGTCCAACCCTCAGGTTGAGCTTTGTGACTTCGTCAAGATTCATCCCGATAGCCATTGTGGATTGAAACCTCCTGATTTGTAGTGACTCAAAAAGACTGTGTGTTCAAAACCTTCAAGGTCTAAGAGCTTTACTCAAATTCAAAAACTCAGAAAAAGAACTCAATGGTTTCTTTGCGCCCTTCGTAAGCCATTCGTATTCTTTGTGGTTTAAAAAAATATCCATAAAAAAGCCCAACCCTTAGGTTGAGCTTTGTGACCTCGTCAAGATTCAAACTTGAAACCTCCTGAGCCGTAATCAGGTGCTCTATTCAATTGAGCTACGAAGCCATATTGAATTGTAAAGGTAATTTTAAATCCATTTTTTCCAACTATAGTTTACCAATAAAAAAATTAAACTTCTTTCAGACTTGTCTTACGTACTTTAGAATAATTAAGACCAACACACGGGTAAATCATTGAGGATTTCCTATTTTTGCCGTCATTACAGGCCAAAAAAGTAATTAATTTGATGAAAAAAATATTCTCCTTCCTGCTCGCTCTTTTACTTATACAAGGAGTCTTTGCGCAAGAGACTACAAAAACACCTAAAAATCCGATTGGTGGTCGTCCTAATATTCCAAGCGATTTGAAATTTGAATTTGGTTTCTCTACATTCAATAATCGTCCAGAGGGATTGGGCGTAAACTTCTTTCCTTCTCGGACATTCAATGTTTACTACCAATATCCTGTCAGTTTGTTTGGTGAAAAATCTGGAATGACGATGGATATCGGTTTTGGTATTGGTACAGACAAATTTGGATTCAAGGATGACCAAACCCTTTTCAATAACGCAGATCTAGGTCCTGAGTCAAGCGAATTACTTGACATTACGGAAGTATATGGAGACAATATCCAAATAAATAAAAATGTGGTGTCTGCGAATTATTTTGACATTCCAATAGATTTTACCTATCACTTGAATAGGGCAAATTATTCCAAAGGCTTCCAAGTCAGCCTTGGAGCTAAAATTGGGTACCTATATAATGTACACACCAAATTAGCCTACGAAGATTCTGAAGGATTGAAGCGGAAAGTGAAAGATTCACAAAATTACGGGTTCGAAAAAATTCGCTATGGCGTATCACTTAAAGCTGGATCTCCAGGCTTCTACGTTTGGAGTTATTTTGGATTAAACAATGTGTTTCAAAGTGGTCAAGGTCCATTCGGAAACGAAGCAAGTCAATTAAGTTTTGGAATAGCAGTGAATGTTTTCTAATTGAAAATAATAGCTATGATTGTCCTCAATTATGTCAGACACTTGATTTTCTTTGGTTGGCTGTTGCGAAGGTCGGTGATGTCCCGATAGCGATCAGGATAAATACTGGGAATGCCAGTATTCACCATTTACTAGTTACTTTCTGTCTTATAATGGTGATGTCGTGGATCTGCATATACTAGAGATAAAAAAACCGGAGCCCCAAAAGCTCCGGTTTTTTTATGACCAAAGCATTGAAAAGCCAATAAAACACAGCGTGAATCCAAAAATCAAACCAACATATATCTCAATAGGTCTGTGCGCTTCTAGATAGAGTCGGGACGAACCGACAATACCGTTGAGTGAAATTGCCAGCAACAATGGATATAAGACTTTAAAAGTAGGGAATTTCATTCCTAGGACTATTACAATTGCAAGAAGTCCACCCATTCCAGTCATATGTGCAGACATCTTCCAAAAAAAAGTGATTACTGTGAGCCCTATTACTACTACTGAAATCACTGCTAGCACTTGCCATAAAATAGGATCTATTTCAGCCTTTTTGTATAAGAAATATAAGGTTAGCAGATAGTAAATGGAGGTAATGGAAAAAGGGATTATCCTATCTTGAATGGTTTCCATATGAAGACTTTTTAAGGTACCGCTTAGCTTCAAACCAAAAATAGTAATGATTGGAATCACCAAAGTTGAAAGCACAATAAGGTAATAGATTGTCTTCTTGAATGTAGCAGGCAAACTGGTTGCCTCAGGAACTGTGTACAGGATCAAGCCAAAGGCAATTACCGTAATAATCAAAGGCTGAAACACTACCGAAATAATTAACGCAAGGATTCGTCGCACTATAATTCTTTTCTTAGTCGAGCCACCGGAATCTGAAGCTGTTCCCGATATTTCGCGACAGTTCTTCGAGCAATATTATACCCCAATCTATTTAGCATTTTTACCAATTTGTCATCAGAAAGTGGACGCTTCTTGTCTTCATCATTCACCATTTTTTGCAATACCGATTTGACTTCCCGGTTACTGACATCCTCGCCACTATCGGTCGCAATTCCTTCAGAGAAAAAATATTTAAGTGGGAATACCCCAAATTCTGTCTGGATTGATTTGCTATTTGCCACCCGGGACACAGTAGAAATATCCATGTCTATTCTTTCAGCAATATCTTTAAGAATCATTGGCCGAAGATTAGTTTCATCACCATCCACAAAAAATTCTTTTTGGTAGATCAATATGGCTTCCATAGTTCGTAATAGCGTATTTTGACGTTGTTTAATTGCATCAATGAACCACTTGGCAGCATCTAATTTTTGTTTTACAAAAGAAACCGTGTCTTTTAACTTTTTATCCTTCTTATCACTTTTATCATAGGCATCAAACATATCTGAATACGACCGCGAAACTCGGAGTTCAGGTGCATTTTTAGAATTTAGACTAATCTCAAATTTACTTCCAACTTGATTAAGCATAAAATCGGGAATAATATATTGAGTTCTGACTAGCCCCTCCGAAACACCACCCGGCTTAGGATTTAGCCTTGTGATCAGATTTACTGCATCCTTGATTTCTTCTTCTGAAAAATCACATTTTCTTTGAATCTTTGAGTAGTGTTTTTTGGTAAACTCTTCAAAGCAATCTTGAATGATCATTAATGCTTGAACAACACTACGATCACCAGGATTTTCTTTTCGCTCCAACTGAATAATAAGACATTCCTGAAGGGTTCTAGCCGCTATTCCTGCAGGATCAAAAGTTTGAATTTTGCGAAGTATTTCTTCCAATTCATCGTAATCCGTTTCAATATTTTGGCTGAATGCCATATCATTGATGATCGCTTCAAGATCTCTTCGGATATAACCGTCATTTTCTATACTTCCGATCAGCTGTCTCCCAATAATCCTTTGCCGTTCGTCTAATCTTAAAAAACTCAATTGAGAAATTAACTGCTCATGCAATGAGGTATTACTGGAAATAGGAATCTCTCGGTCATCATCATCGGGAGAATAATTGCCATCACCCTGCATTTTATATCCCCCGTAGTCATCGTCAAGGTAATCTTCAATATTCACATCACTTTCTTCCGAAGAAAAATCTTCTTCAAAATTATCTTCATACTCATCTTCCGAGCTTTCCTGATCTTCTGTTTTCCCCTCCTCAAGGGCAGGATTGACTTCAAGTTCTTCCTCGATGCGAGTATCAAGTTCGGCGGTAGGGACTTGCAGCAACTTAATAAACTGAATCTGCTGTGGAGAAAGCTTTTGAGAGAGAGATTGGCTAAGATTTAATTTTTGCATTCAGAATTAGAATAAACCTTGATTCGGGTTCAAAAAAAGCTTTTCCATCTGAAAAAGCCACCGTGCCAAAGTTAGGAAAAAGGAGCAATTTTTTGATAAAAAGCTTATTTAATCGTTTTTTTGCTGTCCACATATTTTAAGCAGGAAATCTTACCTTCCGAAAAATAAATCATTACATGGCATTTAACAAGCGGGTTAAAATCAAAACCATCCTAGAACAGCCTCCAATTGGCTCAGAAGTAACACTCATGGGATGGATTAGAACCAAAAGAGGAAATAAGAATGTGTCCTTCATCGCACTAAATGATGGTTCGATTATCAGCAATTATCAGCTAGTCGCAGATCCAAATCTGATCAGTGAGGATGTCTTGAAGAAATGTACAACCGGTGCCTGCATCAAAGCTACCGGAGTAGTCACTGCTTCGCAGGGTTCAGGTCAGAGTTCTGAATTAATTACGTCTTCTATTCAAATTCTGGGCGAAGCTGATCCTGAGAAGTATCCACTGCAACCTAAGAAGCACTCACTTGAATTTCTTCGAGAGATCGCACATTTGAGAATGCGCACCAACACCTTCAGTGCGGTATTCCGTGTGCGGCATGCGCTGGCTTTCGCAGTCAATAAGTATTTCAATGATAAAGGCTTCTTTTATATTCACACGCCAATTATTACCGCATCGGATGCAGAAGGCGCCGGAGAGACATTTAAGGTGACCACACTGAACCTGAGTGATCCTCCAAAAACTGCAGATGGCAAAATTGATTATAAGGAGGATTTCTTTGAACGAGAGACCAATCTGACCGTCTCAGGTCAATTAGAGGGCGAATTGGCAGCAATGGCATTGGCAGAAATCTACACTTTCGGTCCCACCTTCCGGGCAGAAAATTCGAATACCACCCGTCACCTCGCTGAGTTTTGGATGATTGAACCTGAGATGGCTTTCTATGATGCGGAAGACAATGCAGACCTTGCTGAGGATTTTTTAAAGTATGTGATCAACTATGCATTGGAAAATTGTCAGGAAGACCTCCAATTTCTTGAAGGAAGATTAGCTGACGAGGAAAGTGCAAAACCTACAGATCAGCGTGCTGAGTTGGGATTAATTGATAAGTTAAAATTTGTCTCAGAAAATGACTTTATCCGGATCACCTATACTGAGGCTATTGATATTCTTCGAAATTGCAATCCTAATAAGAAAAAGAAATTCCAGTATCTGATCGATTCTTGGGGTGCTGACTTACAATCTGAGCACGAGCGGTATTTAGTAGAGAAGCATTTTAAAAAACCGGTAATTCTTACCGATTATCCCAGAGATATCAAATCCTTCTACATGCGTCAAAACGAAGATGGTAAAACAGTAGCGGCAATGGATATATTGTTTCCAGGAATTGGTGAGATCGTGGGAGGTTCGCAGCGAGAAGAGCGATTAGATGTGCTGACCAAGCGAATGGAGGAAATGAATATTCCTCAAGAAGAAATGTGGTGGTACCTCGATACCAGAAGATTTGGAGCGACACCCCATGCAGGATTTGGACTGGGTTTCGAGCGGATGGTTCAGTTCGTCACAGGCATGGGAAATATCCGAGACGTAATTGCCTTCCCGAGGACACCGGGAAATGCAGAGTTCTAAAATAATCCCCGGCCGAGAGGTCGGGGATTTTGTCTAACTGACAATTTTGACTCTACGAGCAATGGGAATACAAAGCAGACTAAATACGATTGCAATGTAGCCTACTACATTATAGTTGGTCAACTCCCCCGCCGCATTTTCTCCAATAATAATTCCTGCGATTAACGAAGCAAATCCTGTAGCTATCTGCTGAATGGCAGAGTTAAAACTAAGAAAGCTCCCCCGATTTTCAGGCCTTGCAGTACCGGTTATGATTGCAGCAGCTGGCACATAACGACCATTGGAAGTCACGAAAAACATGGTCGATATCATCAAAACAAAAGGAATAGGTGTCACTCCCAGATTCGTAATGACAGCTATAGGGATCACATTCAAGACCATGAAAATGGTGAATATCCTGAGCTTACCATATTTGTCTGAAAGCTTACCAACCCAAGGAGACGTGAAGATGGTAAAAGCCCCTCCTGCCATATAGACATAAGTAAGTTGCATCTCTGTAAAACCAATATTGGCCACAGTGTAGGCGCTCAAAAATGGAATAATCATAAACTGCCCAAACATGATCATGACAGACAATGTGATCGCCCGCATCTGATTGGAGTTGCCAGTTACTCTTCTGATCACCACCATAGGATTGGGGCGGACCAAATCATTTTTCAAATGCTCGGTGATATTAGGGATGTAACGAATAATCATCCCAAGACTCAAAACTGACAGTCCAGTAAGAATATAAAATGGCATGTGCCAGTCCGACAAACTTGCTAAAAACAATCCCATCGGAACTCCCAAAACTGAAGCGACTGAAAAGGCAGCCATTACTAGCCCCATTGCCCTTCCTCTTCGGGAGTCTGGAACCACATCGCCGATAATTGCCAAGATCAAGGCAGATGTCAAGCCTCCAAATATTCCTGAAAGAACTCTAGCCGCAAGTAATATTGGGTAACTAGGAGAAAGTGCACAGCCTAAAGTAGCTATCGCAAAACCCACATACACCCAAAGTAAAATTTTCTTCCGATCAAATCGATCCAAAAAAAATGCACCAAAGAAGCTGGAAATTCCTGCACTAAAGGTATATGAAGAAACTAATAGTCCAAAATCTCTGGGTGAAATTTCGAAAATTCGCATGAGCTGAGGTCCAAGTGGCATCAATATCATAAAATCAACAATGTGAATGAAATTGATGGCCGTCAGCGTCCAAAGAATAAGCTTTTCTTTTTGCATGTGAAAAATTATTAATCAGGTAACCCTAAGGAAAAAATAAAAGTTTGGCAGGGAATAAACATTTAAGAAATATCCAGCTCAAGGTATGTCACCGGTATGGCTTCAATGATATCAGAAGCAATCAGCCCTCTTCTTTTTGATTTTCCAGCTAGTTCTCCTGCTAGTCCATGATGAAAAACTCCGCACAACGCTGCATTTTCTGGAGTATAACCCATTCCTAAGTAGGCAGTAATCATCCCGGTTAACACATCCCCAGAACCAGCAGTTGCCATATACTGTGTTCCCGAGGAATTAAAAATCTGACGACCATCGGGCAGTGCAATGAGTGAATTAGCACCTTTGAGAATAATAATTAATTCATTTTCTATTGCAAAGTTTTTTGCGCGCTCAATACGATCAAAATAATCTTTTGAAGGCCCGACCAGTCTTTGAAATTCACCTAAATGGGGAGTTAGAATTGAGTTTTTGGGAATTAACCGAATCAATTCAGGATTTTCAGCCAAGAGATTTATTCCATCTGCATCAATTACAATGGGCCTACTGAAGTTTTCCAGGATATCGTTAAATAATTCTATCCTGTTTGAAATGCCCCAGCCTGGTCCAATTCCAATGGAATCAAACCTTGATAGCTCTACCTTCCCTAATGGAATACACATCACCTCAGGGATAGCAGTTTGGATGATAGGTATACCAATGTCATCCAAAAAGCAAGACACCAAGCCAGCTCCTGTTCGCAACGCACTTTTACAGGATAATTGGACTGCCCCCATTTTCCCATAGCTCCCACCCACAAGCAATACTTTCCCAAGATCTCCTTTAAAACTGAAGCGATTATAGATACGGTGTAAGGGTTTTATATCTTGAGCTTGCAGGTAGTAGCGGTCAGTAAGCAATTGCTCCGAGTCCTCCACTGTTATTCCTACAGGCAAGACCACAATAGCGCCACTATACTTTGAACACTCGGGTGCAAAGAGGGATAATTTTGGAAATTGAAATGTTACTGTTACCTCCGCCTGAACTGCAGCTAAAAATCCACTTTCTTCTGCCGGAATTCCAGAGGGAATATCAACGCTGATGATCTTACCATCAAATTGATTTATCCAGTTGATCTTTGCTATTGCTTCCTCTCGGAGAGGCCCCTTCAATCCTACTCCCAAATAGCAATCAATCAGAATGTCTGCAGAGTTTTCATCAAATTGATCCCAGGTAAAGCAAGGAATGCTTGATGGTAACAATTCTTTATTTGTCCTTCCATCAGGGCTCAACTTCCGGTTGGAATCAAACATTTCGACTACCCTGATAGAATAATGTTCATTCGCTAAAAGTCTCGCAATTGCAAAGCCATCTCCACCATTGTTTCCAGGACCTACTGCGATACTAATTTGAGTCTGCTTAGGGAAGTTTTCATTCAAAAACCAAGTCACGAATTCGATGGCAGCTGTCTCCATTAATTCATGACTAGTCATACCTGACTTTTCTAAGAATGCCTCGTCTAAATACGTTACTTGATTTCCTAAATAAATTTTTTGCATCAACTCACTAATGAAGGTTCTAAATCTCTTTTTGGAATACGCACAAGTAACAAGAACCCTAATCCAACAAGAAAGAAAATTCCGAGTGAAAGCGCACTGTTTCGCATATTTCCTGTGATTTGCTCAATCACACCATAGGAAAAGGTGCCTATCACAATGGCAATCTTTTCAGTGACATCATAGAAACTAAAGTAGGAAGCATGTTTGGTAGTATTATTAGGAATCAATTTAGTGAAAGTAGATCTGGAAATAGATTGAATTCCTCCCATCACCAGTCCAACAACGAATGCAAGGGCGAAGAACTCGTAGACATTATACACATAATATGCAGCTCCACAGATCCCAATCCAAATAAATACCATGGTCACTAAACTTGTTTTATTTCCCAACTTTTGAGAAATAAAGGCAAACAAAAAGCTTCCAGCTATACCTACTATCTGAATTATGAGAATTGTAATAATCAATTGATCTCCTGGCAAGCCTAGTTCCTTATCTCCAAATGTGGCAGCAAGGTACATCACTGTCTGTACTCCCATCGAATAAAAAAAGAAAGATGCCAAAAATCGAGACATAACATTAATCTTTTTAACGTCATGATATACAGATTGAATCTCTCGATAACCTCTTACAAAAAATTCTCTTTTAATTTTCTTATTATAAACATTCTTGGGTAAAATCCGAAAAGGAATCTGAGAGAACCCTGCCCACCAAATCCCGGTAATTAAGAAGGAAAAGCGAGGGGCGAAACTCTCATCAGAGATTCCAAACCACTCCGGAAAGGTGATCATAACAAGATTAAATACCAATAATATCACACTTCCAATATAGCCAAGTGCAAAGCCCTTGGCGCTCAAGTGATCGTATTCCTTTCGAGCCGATATCTCAGGAAGGAAGGCATTGTAGAAGACAATACTCCCAGCATACCCAATACTGGCAAGGACACTGCAGCCTATTCCAAATTCTAAATTATCTCCGTCAAAGAAAAACAGCCCAATACAAGCTATGGATCCCAGGTAAGCAAAAAACTTCATGAACTGTAGCTTCTGACCACTAGCATCAGCAATTCCAGAAAGAAGAGGAGAAACTAAAGCAATCATCAGAAACGAAAAAGAAATAGAATATGAATACAGCACTGTATTGACCATCTTAAATCCGAAGAAGTTCACAAGACCAGAACTATCTATTCCCTTAGTGACGCTATTATAATAAACGGGAAAGATGGTCGAAGTAATCACTAAGCTGTAGACGGAGTTTGCCCAATCATACATAGCCCATGCATTTTGGACACGTTTGGTACTAGATGATAACAGTTGCATTTGCGTAAAATAAAAAAAGCTATCTCAAAATGCGAGATAGCTTTCATTACTGGTATTATTTTAACTAATCTTTTTGGACTTTACCAATAGAAGCATATAAAACTCTCCTGGCATCTGCTTCTCTCAATTCAAACTGAACGTCAGAAATAGGACCCATTTTAACTTCTCTGTCTGCTTTTATAGAAATTGTAATCAATCCTCGATCTGATTCTGGAAGCATATCTCGTTCTTGATTTACCCATTGTTGAATATCCGCAGGCTGGAGTAGCGCATCATTTGCTTGAACTCTAGGTTCAACACCATAAAGTGCAGTATTTTTAGGTTTCCCTATGAAAACATAAGAAATCAATGTTTTCTTTTGAAGCTTTTGAAGCTGAGTCGCCGCTGGGATTTTTTGCTCTACCAATATGTCTTGCTCTCTCAACACGGTTGTGACCATGAAGAAAAAGAGAAGCATAAAAACAATATCAGGTAGTGACGCAGTGGAAACGGTTGGCTCGGTCTTTGGTTTTTGCTTAAACTTTGACATATTAATTACCTGCTTGTTTATCTGGCTCTGCAATTGAAATCGCCATAGGGATTCCTTCTTTTCCACGACTTTGAAGACTTACTTCCGCGGCATCCTTTCCTGTTAATTCTCTGTACTCATCAGTATCAAGATTAACTCTCGCTGCATAAATATCGAAATATGCTTTCTTTACTAAATCAAACACTTCAAGATAAGTCGCATAAGATGTCCCTCTATTTGTCTTAATGGATACCACTGCCTCTCCTGGATCATCCGATGATTCTGGAATTCTTCTTGCTAAAGCCTTTAAGGATGGAGGAAGAGAATTGAATAGTTGAACGGCCTCATCATCGGTCGGACTTCCAAAGTTTAAGATAAATTCTTTGACTTTCATATCTAGACCTTCCGTATCAGCATACTCACCTTCTACTAGAAGCTGATCGTTAGCATTGATAAGAATAGTGAAGATGTTCCGCTCATTGACTTTAATATCTGGTGGCGGAATATTCGGATCAAGTTTGGGGGGCAAGATATTCAAAATACCTTTATCCGATGCGATGGTAGTAGTCACAAGAAAGAAGATCAGCAGCAAGAAGGCGATATCTGCCATAGAACCTGCATTGACCTCTTGACTTGGTCTATTTTTCTTTCTAGCGCCCATATTATTTTATTGCTTTTTTTACTTCGGTCACCAATATACTACCTATAGTAATTAGTGAGAGAATATATGTAGTAATAAGCATCCCCCCTACCACTTGAGATCCCTGAGGAGTCAAATTGAAAGGTTTAGCCTCAAATTTTGGGAGTACTTCATTGCTTGAAATTGAATAGGCAACAAAGAACAACACTACGATTCCTACAATACTAGCTGCTGTCAGGAGCAAACTCTTTGGATCATCCAATGAGTTTATCAGCGGTAAAACTACCGCCAAAATAGCTCCTATTAGTATGAGTAAGTAGCTTCCGTATAATAAGATGTCATAAGTATCCATAATATAGCTCTTAAATGTTAGTTGAATAATTTGAATATTTACAAGTTGATCTGGCTTACTTACCAGTCAATTTGTGCTTTACCAAAACGTCAACCAAAGAGATGGAAGCATCTTCCATGTCATTCACCAAAGAATCGATTTTAGATACAAGATAATTGTAAAACAGTTGAAGGATAATCGCAACGATCAATCCAGCAACAGTTGTCAAAAGAGCGATTTTAATACCACCCGCCACCAACGAAGGAGAGATATCACCTGCAGCTTCGATCGAGTCAAATGCTCCAATCATACCAATCACAGTACCCATGAATCCCAACATCGGGGCTAGAGATATGAACAAAGAGATCCAAATTAGACCTTTTTCTAATCTACCCATTTCTACAGATCCATAAGCAATAATAGATTTCTCTACCATTTCGATACCTTCTGAATACCTCATCAATCCTTGAGTGAAAATAGAAGCAACAGGACCTTTAGTGTTCTTGGTCACATCTTTTGCAGCTTCAACACCGCCTGAAGTAAGGGCATCTTCAACTTTAGCCAATAATTTCTTGGTGTTGGTAGATGATAGATTTAATGTAATAATTCTTTCCAAAGCCACTGCGAGACCTAAAATCAAACAGATAAGTACGGGAGTCATATAAAGAGGATCTCCCTCAATAAATTTCTCTTTTACTACTTGGTGGAAACCTAGCTCTTCTTCAACGATTTCATCGTCAACAATCATTGGAGATGCAATAGATTCTACTACTTCAGGTGTGGGTTCT
>JBDNIP010000672.1:0-3546 GCA_041688245.1 Algoriphagus sp. | reverse complement strand
TGCTACGGGATATAGCGACTAAGCAGCAAAAATCAATTTTGGTGGTGACTCATGATTTGGAGATTGCGCTGGAGACTGCCGATCGACTTTTATTGCTCGGCAATACTTTTCCGCTGGTGTCAGGGCTTCCCGAAGATTTGGTGATCTTAGGCCAACTTGATCGCTTATTGCCTGGAGATGAGTTTCGTTTCAATATTGAAAAAGGGAAAATAGAGCAGAAAAACCCCACTTCTCAAATAGTCATTGTGGGTAATCAAGTCATAGGCTTCTGGGTCAGAAAGGCTTTGGAAAAAGCTAGAATTAATAAATTGGAATTGCCGATTTTTGTTACGGACGGAGACTTTACCTTATCCTATGGTGCACAGGAGTTTCATCGGATCGGATCGCTGATTGATTACCTGAAGACAACTTAGAAGTCCTGAAGTATTCTCTCAGCACTAAGTAAAGTCTCAGGAGTGATTCGGGAAGATCCGTCTATGTATATCCAAAGAACTACGAAAAATAAAATACATTACTCCCAGAGCATCTACTTTCTGCTTGTAGGTCAGTACCAAAAAGGTTAACGACTCAAATAAATAGACTGAAAAATAATCTTGCTTCAATCAATAAAAATCCGGCAGTATATAGCTCGAGCTGAGTAAATAGAAAAACGATTGACTCATTGATAGCTTTGATGTTAGCTTTTTTTAATTTCGACAGAGATTATTTATATATTTGTCACACTAATTATTGGTATGACACAAAAACATTTTGCCAAATATTCATTTCTCCTTGACCGTACTGCGCGAAAGGTGAAACAATATGCACAGCAGCAGTTTAAGTTTGGTGATTTTGATGTGACAGTTGATCAATGGTTGGTATTAAAAAATCTTTCAGAAAATGGTCATTTGAGCCAAACCGAGTTAGCCAATCTGGTTTTCAAGGATCATCCGACTTTGACTCGAATTCTGGATTTACTCTGCAAAAAAGGTTACGTCGAGCGAGTACCCCATCCGACGGATCGTCGAAGTTTCATATTGCATCTTACTGCAACCGGTGTAGGCAAAGTCACATCACTTCGACCTCAAATCCTCAAGATCCGAGAAAAAGCTTGGGAGAATCTTTCTGATCAGGACTTCCAAGAGTTTAAGCGAATTTTGGATACAATCTATCAAAATCTGGGAGGACAGGAGCTGGAAGAATAATTTAGTACATGAATAATATTTATACGAACAAAATTAAATTTACAAGGGTTTCCCCATAAATAATAAAACGAATGATTCATACAGATCTTTGTATTATCGGCGCAGGTCCGGTAGCCCTATTTGCGGTTTTTGAAGCAGGATTACTCAAAATGCGTTGCCACCTGATTGATGCGTTGCCACAGATAGGCGGTCAGCTGTCGGAGATTTATCCCCAAAAACCAATCTATGATATCCCTGGATATCCAGAGGTGAAAGCTCAGGATCTTGTGGATAACCTAATGGAGCAAGCAAAACCATTTAAGCCCACCTTCACATTGGGTGAGCGCGTGGAATATTTGGATAAGCAAGAGGATGGCTCTTTTGTCGTAACTACAACCGACAATACCCGTGTGCATGCACAAGTAATAATCATTGCTGGCGGACTGGGATGTTTTGAACCCAGAAAACCAGTGTTAGAGAATCTTGACAGGTTTGAGGGCAAAGGAATTAGCTACATGGTAAAAGATCCAGAAACATTCCGGGACAAAAAAGTAGTAATAGCCGGTGGAGGGGATTCAGCTTTAGACTGGGCCATTTACTTAGCCAAAATATCTTCTCGTATAACCTTGGTTCACCGAAATGAAACCTTCCGAGGTACCCCAGATTCTGCAGCAAAAGTATTTGACTTAGCAAATCAGGGAAAAATTGATTTGATCTTATCGGCAAATTTGAAAGGAGTAAACGGTAACGGGAAACTGGATACCGTGATTTTAGAAGGTAAAACAAAAGAAGAAATTAAGCTCCAGGCAGACTATTTAATCCCGCTTTTCGGTCTGAGCCCAAAGTTGGGTCCAATTGCAGGTTGGGGATTGACGATTGATAAGAACGCGATTGAGGTAGATACTCGGGATTATTCTACAGGAGTGGAGCGAATCTACGCGATCGGCGATATCAACACTTACCCAGGTAAATTGAAATTGATTCTTTGTGGTTTCCATGAGGCTGCAATCATGATGCATTCGGCCTTCAAATATGTATATCCAGATCAAAAATTAAGCTTCAAATACACTACGGTGAATGGGGTAAACGCATTTTAATCCTATTTTTAGGGTATGGTAAATTTCACAGTAGAAGATCAGCAAGGAAATCGGCAAGCGCACGAAGCGCCCGAGGATATGGGTTTGAATTTGATGGAAATACTCAAAGCTTACGAATATCCAGTATTGGCGACTTGTGGTGGCATTGCACTTTGTGCGACTTGTCATGTCGAGATTTTGGAAGGAAAAGAGGGTCTTGGCGATGCAACCGATATAGAATTGGATCAATTGGAAAACTTGCCTGAATACTTCCCGACTTCTAGACTATCCTGCCAAATCCGAATCGGAGCTATTTTGGAGGGTGCAGTGGTTAAGCTTCGAGGAGAAGATGTAGTCTAATTTGAGATTTTAGACTCGTCAAAAAGTACAAAACCACCTGGAGACGGGTGGTTTTTTTGTTTTTAACTTCCCATCAAAATGATTTAGTCGTTTTTTGAAAATGTTAATTAGGCTGGTTGACCGGCGCAATTCACATTAATTGGGCGGTTTAGACTTTTTTCAAAAATTAACTGACTTAAGGCAACTAGTCCATTTGTACGAAAATTGTTATTTTCAATTCAATTAATGGACTTCAATCATGAAATCAGTACTAATTCCACTCATTCTACTAATCGGGTTTACGCAAGCAGGCTTTGCACAGACTTCAGACAAACAAAAAGCAGACTCTAATGAGATTTTGCAATTGATCAACCATTATTCCGCTGCTCGGGATAGTCGAGATACTGTTTTGCTAAGACAAATTCTGACCGCTGATGTGGATCAACTCGTCTCTTCGGGAGAGTGGCGAAATGGCATCGATGCGGCTATCAAAGGCATGCTCAACAGCTCTTCCAGTAATCCTGGGGATCGAAAATTGACTATGGAAAAAATCAGATTTCTTTCTGAACACGCAGCATTAGTAGATGCACGCTATGTCATCAGCAATCCGGATCAAACCATGCAAAAGATGTGGAGCAGTTTCGTAGTGGTAAGAAATAAAAAGAACTGGCAAATCTCAGCGATTCGAAATATGCTCCCGACTAGTGGCAATTGATTAATTTTATCCATGCGAAACTTCCTACTTCTCCTCCTGTCTGGAATCTTGTTTTTCCGATGCAAGCCAGTAGAAAAACCACCCACTCTTATCTTTCACAATGCCAAGATTTGGACTGGTGAAAATGAAAATTCCTTTGTAGAAGCAATCGCAATTCGAGATAGTCTGATCATTGCTGCTGGTGATTCAGAATCTGTTTTGGCTTTGGCAGGACCGGAAACTCAAGTTTTGGATTTGGATGGGAAATTAGTTG
>JBDNIP010000671.1:0-10663 GCA_041688245.1 Algoriphagus sp. | reverse complement strand
TTGAAATTCGAAGATTTCAAAAGCATGCGTACCGAGGAAGCACTCGGCTTGGAAAATAAAAGATTGGATGCGTTCCTCAAATCAAAGCGATTTGCAACGATCTACACTGCGAAAGAAGTAAAGCGTTTGCTAAAAAACGGAAAGATAACTACCACCCAAATCGCAAATTATAACGGACAAGCAGTAGATGCCAATGCGGCACTTTTTAATGGCACAGTAATCGGTGCTGAAATCTACCGATCTGAGAATGCAGGGAAATCCTGGAAAAAAGTCTCCGAGTCGGACATCAGCCGACTTTACAATTCCTATGGGTATTACTTTGGGGAAATCCGTGTGAATACTGAAAATGAAGATGAGATTTTCGTCTTGGGAGTTCCTTTATTGGTTTCCAGAGACGGAGGCAAAAACTTCACGCGAACAGACTCTGTCGGACGTCCTCACTCGGATCATCAGTCCATGTGGGTCAATCCAAAAGACAGTAAGCATATTTTACTTGGAAATGATGGTGGACTTTACCGAAGCTATGGCGGCGGAGCTATCTGGGATCACATGAATACGCAGATGCCAATCTCCCAGTTCTACTCGATCATGACGGACAATGCCAGTCCATATAATGTCTATGGTGGCATGCAGGATAATGGAGTTTGGTTTGGCAATGTGAAAAATAATCCTGCTGATCCTTGGGAACCACTTATGGGTGGCGATGGAATGGTCGTAGCTGTAGATACTCGAGACAATAACATCGTCTACACCGGATCTCAATTTGGAATGTATTTCCGAATCGATAAGACAACCGGACAGCGCAAGTTAATCACTCCAGGTCATGAGATAGGAACTGCTCCCAATCGATATAATTGGAGAACGCCTGCAGAACTGAGTTACCATAATCAAGATATTGTATACATGGGTTCGCAATATGTCTATCAAAGTCTCGATCAAGGAAGTACTTGGAAGCGCATCTCTGATGACCTTACCAAAAACAAGAAAAGTGGAAATGTCCCTTATGCTACACTTTCTGTGGTGGAGGAATCACCACTGGAGTTTGGAACGATCTACGCAGGATCTGACGATGGCAATGTCTGGGTGACTCGCAACAATGGCGGGAACTGGACGAGCTTAAATGCAGGTCTTCCTCGAGGTCGCTGGGTAAGTTCAATTACTCCTTCGAGTCACAAAGAAGGGAGGGTCTATGTGACGCTGAATGGCTACCGGATGGATGAGTTCACCACATACGTGTACAAAAGCATGGATTATGGAAAAACCTGGACGGCGATCAAAGGAAATCTCCCTGATGAATCAACAAACATCATCGTCGAGCACAAAGTGAATTCCTCCATCCTATATTTGGGAACAGATCACGGACTCTATGTAACCATGGACGGTGGGAATAACTGGAACCTTTTCCAAGGTGAAATTCCAAACGTAGCGATCTACGACATGGTGATTCAAAGCCGAGAGAATGACCTGGTAATCGGAACACATGGTAGAAGTGTCTATGTAGTAGATTTGGATCCCATCCATGAATTGGCAAAGCCAACAAAAATGGTGATGGAGAAATAGTTTTTGGAAAACTTTGTAAAAAAAGCCCGAATGGAAACTTTCCATTCGGGCTTTTCATTTGAAAGTCAAGTTCTAAAATAACTTAAACCCAACAGAGAGAATAAATTGATTGATCCGCTGATCAGTATCGAATCTTCCGATATTCTTGGAAATGGCGGAAAGTGAACTTTCATATTTCACATCCAAAATAAAGTTTCCAATATCCAATCCGATTCCGGCTTGGTATCCCAAGGTGGCTTTTTCATAATCCACATCTTGGATCGTATTACTTGCATCCCTTAGATCCGAATTGATATCAATACTCGCTATTGGCCCGGCTTGAAGTCTCAAAAACTTAAAGAATCTAAAGCCGAGCATGACCGGAATATCAAGTCGATTGAAATCCTCGGAAAAAGTACTCGTTCCTGTTCCGCCGCCAGGTTGAGGACTGTTGATTTGGAATGACCCGTTCGTCTTAGTGTAAAGTGCTTCAGGCTGAATAAAAAATCCCCCAAAAGAAATTCTGGTAAAAAGGCCAACATGATAACCAGTTTGGGCATCACCGGGAATGAAATTTTCACGCTCGAAATCTACCTTGGTAGAAGAAAGTCCAAACTTGGGACCTAGCGTGAATTCTTGAGCAAAGCCTGAAAAGCTTAAGCTTAGAAAAGCGATAATGAGTAATTTCTTCATAGCAGTGGAAATTGATTGATGTGACAAAACGTAAAAGTTCTGAAAAAATTAACCACTTTTCTGCCAGAAATAAATTTAATTCAACTCTTTTATGGCTTTCGTCTCTCCCAACTCATACAAATCCGAGCAATCCATTGGTTTTGGAACCAAGAGATCAAACTTTTCGTGGCTGGTTTTCCTGTAGTATTCCACATCACCAGAAGTAAAACCAATGATTGGAATCATAAAAAAAGAGGCAAATGCCTCTCTTTTGGCAAATACATGAAAATTATGCCTCCTGAGGTTCCCCAAAGATTCCAACCACATTTAAAATTAAAAGGATAATCACAATTGGACAGATATACTTGATAAAGAAAATCCAAGCTGATCTTAATGGCCCTTTGAAGACTGGTGCACCTAAAGCCAACTCATCTGCATAATCAGAAATTTTTGAAGCCCAGCCCGTATACAAGGAAAGCATCAAACAAATTACAATCACGGCAAACGTACCAAAGACGAAATCCATAATATCGAAAAATCCTTTCTTTTCATTACTTAAAAAATTGATGCTCATATCAGCAAAAAAGTTTCCTTCAATAGACGAAAGAGCAGAGGGAACAGAAAGAACCATTGCTGAAATACCTACGATCCAAGTAGCTTTTTTTCTGCTCCATTTTCTATCATCGATCAAGTAAGCAACTGGTACTTCTAACATGGAGATGGTAGAAGTCAACGCTGCAACCATCAACAAGATAAAGAAAAGCGCTCCTATGATATGACCACCGGGCATTTCAACAAATACTTTAGGAAGTACATTAAAGACTAAACTTGGGCCGTCAGTCAGATACTCAGGAGAAAGCAAGGCGAAAAGTGCAGGGAAAACCATCAAACCACCCAGTAAAGCAACTCCTGTATCCATCCCTGCAATCCAAGCGGATGCTTGGATAATATTTGATTTTTTAGGTAGATAAGACCCAAAAGTGATCATCAAACCCCAACCTACCGACATGGAAAAAAAGGCCTGTCCAAGAGCCTGAAGTATTACGGCTGCGTTAATTTTAGAAAAATCAGGATAGAGGTAATACTTAATACCTGCATCTGCTCCAGGTAAAGTGACTGATCGTCCTGCGATGAAAATGATAATGATAAACAATACTGGCATCAAAAATTTAGAAGCTTTTTCTATACCTCCCGAAACACCTCCCAGTACAATCAATATAGTAGTCAAAATAAATAAAAATGTCAATGGAATGACGTATATGGGTGTCTGAACAAACTCAGAAAAATCTATCGGAACGTTGATTATCTCCGTGATAATATAGCCTACCGTCCATCCCGCAATCACAGAATAGTAGCTAAAAACGAAAAAACAAACTAGCACGCAAAGCACACCCGCAATCTGCCAGAACTTATTTCCTCCGGTATCTCGAATGGCTCCGATGGGATTCTTCCCAGATTTCCGTCCCAACGCGATTTCATTGAATAAAAGCGGAAGCGCTATCAACAACACACATATAATATATACAAACACAAAAGCTCCTCCTCCGTTTTCCGCTACCAGATAGGGGAATCTCCAGATGTTGCCAAGTCCTACTGCGGAACCAGCCGCGGCCATTATAAAACCGAGACTGGAGCCAAATTTGCCTCTTTCTTCGGGGTTTGCGCTTACTGACATAGATTATAGTTAAATTGAGTTGGGGTTATAAACTGTTTTTAAGAGCGGGCTAAGGTAATTTGTTTTGCCAAAAAACCAATTGCTGTTTGGAAAGTTTTGGGCTCGAATCCAAGCTGTTTTCGGGCTTTTTCTATAATAAAACCTGTTCTAAGCGGTCGCTTAGCAGGCTGGGAAAATGTACTTGAATCGGCACGGGTGATTAAGTCTTTGTCAGGATGGAAGTAATCAGCTGTCATATGTGCCATTTCAAGAGGAGTCAAAAAATCCGATCCGGAAATATTAAATATTCCTGTCGCGCCTTTATTTGCGATTAAAATACAGCCTGCCGCCAAGTCTTCTGCAAGAGTGGGCGTTCTAAACTGATCATCGACTACCTGGATTTGTTTTCCTGCTTCCAAAGAGGATTTCACCCAGAGAATAATATTGGTACGACTCATGTCATGTGCAATTCCAAATACCAAGACGGTGCGCGCAATGGTCCATTTAGTCTTAGACTCCATCACCAGTTGCTCTCCAAGTAATTTGGTCTCCCCATAATAATTTATGGGAGCTGCTTCTTCCTCTTCATCCAAAGGCCCTTTTTCACCTGAGAAGATAAAGTCAGTAGATACAAAAATGAAATGAGCTTGAACTGCTTCTGCAGCCTCCACCAAGTAGCGAGTTGCATTGACGTTGACATCAAAGCAGGCTTCTTGGTTTTGCTCACATTGATCCACATTGGTCATTGCAGCACTGTGGATGATGATATCAGGTTTGATCTCGAGAATGATAGCCACTACTTGCTCAGAGTCTGTGATTTCGAGTGAAATGTAATTGAAATCTGTTCCAGGCAATCGAGATTCTCCTTTGCTGCTGGCGTAGACGATGTACTGATTCTGCTCCACTAGCTGCTGGACCAACTTCTGACCCAAAAGACCATTAGCTCCGGTGATGAATATTTTCTTTTTACTTAGATTCTGGGTAGGTGTAGCCATAGTCTTTTTCAATTTTTTTACGAGACATTTTTTGAACTTTCACATTCATGTAGATCGGAACTACAGGTTTATCGCGAGCACCGGTGGCTGCTTTTGAAATCTCCTCAGCTATTTCTAATCCTGAAATCACCTCACCAAACACCGAGTATTCCTTATCCAGATGTGGAGTTCCACCTATACTTGTATAAATCGCAGTTTGCTCTTTGGTAAAATCTTTACTGAGATTTAGATTTAGCGATTTCTCAATTTCTTCCCGCTTGGAGGTCACTAGCATGGTGAGGCTATCAAATTGGCCTGCTTTATACAGACGGGTGTATTCATTTCTCAGCCCTTCTTGGCTCCCAAGCTGGACATATTGCATAAAAGCCGGCTGAAGCTTTTCCATATCCGCCAATAACTCCTGCTCCCCGTATACTTTCCCGGTTACAATATAAAATTGAGAACCATTAGAACGCTTTAAAGGATTGACTCCGCTACCTTGGCGGGCAGCAGCAATCATTCCTTTTTTATGAAAATGATTTGGTAGAATCTCCGCTTCGATTGTTGGCCATTCTGCCGGTGGAAGTTCTTCTTTAGTGAAAACATCACCTCCTTGGACCATGAAATTTTTCATCACTCTATGAAACTCTGTCGAATCAAAACGACCAGATTCAGCCAATTTAATGAAATTGGATTTATGCTCTGGGGTGTCATCAAATAGAATTGCTTTAATCTCTCCCTTTTCCGTGGTGATGGTGACGAGGTAGTCTTTCTGACCAGAACAGGCAGACGAAATGAAAAAAAGTATACTAATCAGAAGGTTTTTCAATGGGCTCATGAGTTCATTTGTTTTTTGATGTCTACTAAAATCCTGTCACCTCCTGCGGCTAAAACCTTTGCTGCCAATTCCTCTCCAACTAACTCAGGTTCTGAAATCGACCCGCTGACCTGAAGTGAGATTCGTTCTTTTCCGTCAAGAGTCAGTATACCTCCTTTCAGATGCAAGGAATCCCCATCAAGACTAGCTAAAGCAAAAATGGGAATACTACATCCTCCTTCTAGTACTCGAAGGTATGCGCGCTCAGCACTCAACTTCTGACCGGTAGAATAATCATTGCAGGCAGCTGTGATTTTGATCTTGAGTTTCATTTCCAAACCAGTGGCTACTTCGATTGCAATCGAACCCTGACCTACTGCAGGAGTGAATTCATTAAGATCCAATTCCCCCACAATTAATTCATCATAGCCCATTCGATGCGCTCCTGCATAGGCTAAAAGCAAACCATCAAAACCTCTTTCCTCCATTTTTCGAATTCTAGTTTGGAGATTTCCACGCACATCTACTGTTTTGACATGCGGATAAAAATGCTTTAACGTCGCCACTCTTCGCGTAGATGAAGTTCCTAAGACGATACTTCTACTTGAATCTTTCAGAGACAGGCTTTTATCATGCGAGACGAGAACATCATTCTCTTTTTCACGAATAGTGAATGCAATGATTTCAAACCCTTCCGGAAGGCAAGATTGCATATCCTTGGCACTGTGCACCGCTATATCAATCCTACCATCATTGAGCTGATCTTCAAGCTCCTGAGTAAAGACTCCTTTACTTCCGATTTTTGAGATCGACACATCCAATATCTGATCGCCTTTAGTATCAATTGTGACAATCTTTGTCTCCATTCCAGCATCTTGAAGAAGCTTTTCTACATAATACGCTTGCCAAAGCGCAAGTTTACTTCCTCTAGTTCCTATTTTTATTTGATAATTCATTGGGAAAGACTTCTTTTCAAACGTTTTTTATTCACTCCTTCTTCGATAAACTTGATAATTTCACCAGCAATATTAACGCCAGTAGCTTTCTCAATACCTTCCAAACCAGGAGAGCTATTTACTTCGAGAATTAATGGACCACGAGCCGATTGAAGCAAGTCTACACCTGCCACATCCAGTCCCAGCGCTTTTGCTGCGCTTAAGGCAGCCTGTTTTTCAACTCGGCTCAATTTGATAATTGTAGCTTTTCCTCCCCGGTGAAGATTTGATCGGAATTCTCCCTCTGCCCCTTGTCGCTTCATCGCCCCGACAACTTTACCATTTACCACAAAAGCTCGTATATCAGCGCCCTTGGCTTCCTTGATAAATTCTTGAATAATAATTCTGGCCTTCAGTCCATGGAAAGCTTCGATCACTGATTCACTAGCTTTCTTGGTTTCAGCCAAGACAACGCCTAGTCCTTGAGTACCTTCTAACAATTTGATGATCAATGGTGCTCCTCCTACATGTTCAATGATTTGTTTTTCGCCACCTTTGGAGAAATTGGTAAACGCTGTTTTCGGCATCCCTAAACCTGCACTCGATAGGATTTGAAGACTTCTGAGTTTATCCCGACTTTTCACAATAGCTTCTGAATTAACCGCCGAGAAGGTATTCATCAATTCAAACTGCCTCACTACGGCAGTACCGTAAAATGTGATTGAAGCTCCAATCCTGGGGATAATAGCATCAATATCGGCAAGTCTAATCCCTTTGTAAAAAATAGTAGGTCCTTCTTGCTCAAGAACCAAATCACATACACTGTGATCAACAATTAGTGCTTCATGCCCTGCTTCCATTATTGCTTGAAATAATCGCTTGGTAGAATAAAGATTCTGATTTCTGGATAAAATGGCAATTCTCATGGCTGGGTTTTGCTTAGGTTTTGAGAGGAGATACTGGATGAGAAAAAAGTTAAACTTTGACACGATAAGGCTTTGCCAAATTTACTCGATCCACGTTGACGAGAAATCTTTTCTTGAGAGTTTTTCTTCCCAATAAAATTGAATTTCTCATGGTTGATCGATCTGAAAGGGTGAACTCAGAGATAAAATCTTCACCTGCAATCACTATTCTAGTTTGAATCAGATATCTGGTTTCTGCAATTCCAAATGAATTTTTCACTTTTTTCGCTATGAATTTTTCAAAAGTTCTAGTCTTTCCGGTAAAACCGTGATGGCCTTCCATCAGAATCTGAAAACTCAGGATTTGCTTTCCCCCTACTTCTCTCACAAGAATATTTTCAGCATGGATACTGCTGGTATAAGCTCCAGTATCCACTTTTGCCCAAACCAGATTCAGATCTAAATCAGGAAGTGCTATTTTTTCTTTTCTGCCGATGATCTTCTTTTCCATATCAGCTAATTTTTGACATTAAAATTGAAATGTCCATTGATAAATCGGTGAAAATGAATTTGGCATTACCATTTCGCTCCAAATGGTAATGAGCCTGATTAAAACCTTGGTAAAGGGGTTCTATATGCTCCACTTTAAGTATTGTACTACTGATTTTTGTCACAAAATCTAAATCTTCTCCACGTGTACGTAGTAATTGATCAAGATTAGCACCCTTCAATAAGATCTCACGAAGTACATTCATGGAAGTCAACATAAGCGACTTCTGTCCTTCGATACTGTCTTTATGAAATGCTTCTGCCCGTATAAATAAAGCTCGAAAATCAGCTTTATAACAATCTACAAACCATTCTCTAATACTTTTTATTTGTTTGTCCTCTACTTGATCAGCCAATAGGAATGCCTCTCGCATACTTCCGTCAGCAATCATGGCAATTTGATTTGCTGTAGCCTCATCAGCTATGCCCTCCGTTACCAAGTGTTTTTGGATTTCGTCATCTGAAAAAGCTCTGATCAGAACTTTCTGTGTTCGAGAGAGAATAGTAGTCAAAAGCTGATCAGGGTATGCTGTGATTAACAAGAATATTGTTTTAGGCTGAGGTTCCTCCAAAATTTTCAACAACGCATTAGCTGCCGAGGGATGTAAGTATTCTGTACCCCAGACGAGCATGATCTTATAACCTCCTTCAAAGGCCTTCAAAGAAAGTGTCTGAATTATTTTTCTTGCTGCTCCTTTTGAAATATTAAGCTGTTTTTTCTCAAAGCTGTTGAATAAAATGAAATCATGGATATTCCCGAAGGGAGTATCTATGGCAAATTTTCTCCAATTCGCTACGCGGTTTGACTTATCGTCTTTGCCATCATCCTCTGACTGACTATCTTCCTCTTTCTTATTGACTGTAATCTCTGGGAATGCGAAATTTAAATCTGGCATCACTAGTTTTGACATGCGCTGGCAGGAACCACATTTTCCACAAGAATCTGTATCAGAAGGATTTTCACAAAATAAATAGGTACAAAGCGCTAAAGCCATAGGCAAGGTCGCCGAACCCTCTGGCCCATAAAACAACAAAGCATGAGCCAAGTGATTGTTTATGACCGCATTGATTAGATTTTCTTTGATATCAGGAAGACCCGGAATAGATGCAAATAGCATAGGTTTAAGTTCAGTTGGATTTCTCCCAGATTCGATAGGTTTGGGATTGATCAAAAATTAACTGAAGAATCGCTCGATCCTTATCAGTAAACGCTATCCCTCTTCTTCCCATCACTGCTTTAGCAGTTTCTTCAAATTTTGGGAATTGGTAAGTAGTGAGCCCGCTAGCTCCTCCCCAGGCAAAAGAAGCAATAAAATTCCTTGGAAAGCCATGTCCAAAAATATTTGCTCCGACTCCTACAACTGTACCAGTATTGAACATGGTATTAATCCCACATTTGGAATGGTCACCCATCATCAAACCGCAGAATTGAAGTCCTGTATTGACAAAGCCTCCCCTAGTATAATCCCAAAGTTTTACTGATGTATAATTATTTTTAAGGTTACTGGTATTGGTATCGGCTCCTACATTACACCACTCACCGATCACAGAATTGCCCAGGAATCCCTCATGGCCTTTATTACTATGACCAAAAATAACAGAATTCGAAACTTCACCTCCCACTTTGCAGTGTGGACCAACTGTAGTATCTCCACGTAGTTTTGCTCCCATATTGATCGTACTGTAATCACATAGCGCAAAAGGTCCACGAATAATTGCTCCTTCTTGAATCTCACTGTCTTTGCCGATATAGATCGGACCGTTTTCAGCATTTAATATGGCTGCTTTGATTTTTGCTCCCTTTTCGATAAAAATATTTCCTAAGTTATAAACCTTGGTATGGGGATCATTTAAGACTTGACTTTGTCTTCCTTTGGTGATTAGCTCAAAATCTTTTATTATCTCAGCCCCATTGAACTGAAAGATATTCCAAATCTTCAGAAGCAGAACCGGTTCATGATCCAATTGAACTTGGATCGCCTCTTTTGCTTTGTCTAGATTCTTCTCTGCTTCCCCGATGTAAGCTGCCAAAAGTATCTTGCCAGAAAACAGCGCTTCATTTTCACCCAGAGCAGCAAGTGCTTTCACTGAATTCTCATCAGGAAGCCAAGCTCCGTTGATCGCTAAGGCTGTTCCTCTTGCTCTTAGAAATTTTTGCTGGAGATAATCTTGGGTCAAATATGAAACAGGCTTCCCAGCACGCATTGCCCATTTTTGGGCTATTTCTAGAATTCCGACACGAATGGAAGCGACTGGTCTGGTGAAAGTAAATGGCAGTAATGACCCTCGAATAGCGGGATCATCAAATAAGAGAAGAGAGTCCATGGAGCAAAAATAAAAAAGTCTCCCAGAATCCATGCTCTAGGAGACTTAATCAAATCAAGTTTTAAAGAATTACTTCTTACTTCCGTATCTTCTGTTGAATTTCTCAACTCGACCCGCAGTATCCAGCATCATACTCTTACCGCTATAGAACGGGTGAGATTCAGAACTGACTTCAATCTTATATAAGGGATACTCATTACCGTCTTCCCAAGTAATGTTCTCGGAAGTCTCAATAGTGGACTTAGTTATAAATTTGAATTCGCTAGAAGTATCGTAGAACACTACCTCTCTGT
>JBDNIP010000670.1:0-1016 GCA_041688245.1 Algoriphagus sp. | reverse complement strand
TGTAAATACTTTTAGCAGATTTCTTGGTATCCAAATTGAAAATCTCCAAGCGAGGTGAGGTTTTGTTGAAGATGGCCAAATACTCTCCAGAGTCTGTATCCATATATTGATTCCGGGTAATTCGAGGCGCAAAATTTTCAGCTACCGGAATCTCCAATGATTCAAAAGTATAGGCTCTAAGGGTAGCTGGGGTTTTTGGTTCAGCACACGATAGCGTGTTGAATAGGATGAAATACGAGAATATTTTCTTCATGAATCTGAATTTAAAAAAGAAGCTATTTCATATCAGATTAGAAATAATTCTGACTTTTTGAAATAACTTCTTCCGTGACTACTGTTTTAACTTATGTTCCAATACCTTCTTCGCAAACACACATGGCCCGCTCTATCGGACTGAAGCAGTCATTACCATTCCAGTTACATTTCGCTATTCCACTCTGTGCCTCAGCCTCAGATGCACCCAAATACGATATTCCAAATCCTGCCATCCCGGCAAGTCCGATACCTACTACAAATAATTTTAGTTTCCTCATGATTCCTGTTTTTTTTAGTTTGTTTGATAATTGATTTACATCCAGATTACTCTGGGATTCTGATCTTTTGGCCAAATTGATCCCCTCTAATATGAGAAGTGCCGCAAAAAAAAAAACTAAATGCAAATTTTTTTTAAAAATTTTAGGTCAGGCCAAAAAACAACTCCTCAAACTCAAATTTCTCCCCACTAAATAATCCCTTGTCACTCAGTTTTAGATCTGGAATGACCAGTAACCCCATAAAGCTTAAGGTCATAAATGGAGAATTCAAGGTCGAACCCATTTCCTTCGCCATCCGATCGATTTTGGTATACGCTGCAGCCACTTCATAGCCATCGGCAGCAGACATGATTCCTCCGACTGGTAGCGGTAAGATTTCTTCCCGTGATCCATTAACTGCCGAAACGCCTCCTTTTGCTTCGATAATCAGATTGACTGCCCGACAGATTGATTCGTCATCGACTCCCACTGCAATAATATTAT
>JBDNIP010000669.1:0-5255 GCA_041688245.1 Algoriphagus sp. | reverse complement strand
ATTCATGATTTTAGAGCTGATCAAAAACCACTTTTCCAAAAGGTAAAGAGCCAGATCGAGTCGATTGAAAGGTATCAAGAAGAAAATCGTGGCCTGGATTCCATGCAATTGGAACGGGAGATTTCTATGCTCTCTAGGACTATTTCAAGGTTATCGGAGAAGTTTGAGCAGTTCCGAACTTTACTTTTTGAATCAGAGTCAGCGGGAATCCCGATCAAAGCCATGTATCTGAATGCTGGAGGGTTTGGTGAGACTTCCATTGATTCGAAATCGGAATTACTGAGTTTGGACTTTGAGGAAGCCAAGGAATTTGAAAAGGAGTTTAAACTATTTAAGAGCTATCAAAAGCGATTTGCGGATTCATTTTGGGCAGAACGAATCTCCTTCTCAGGCGTTGAGCCAAGGCATTATTCCCGGATTTCTGAATTGATCCAATCGCTGGAAAACTATAAAATTCCGTCCTATGCTGCTAGCTGGAACTAATAATTTCTTCGCAAATTTCAGTTAGAGATCATCAATGGAGGTTCCTTTTTAGAAGAAACCAAATCCATGAAAATAAACTTAGATGAACTTGGGAATGGAAGTTTTGCAATCCGAATGGCCATTCTTCCGTAGGAAAGAAAGAAAGCGCTTATCCTTCAAAAATGGATTAAAAAATCCCTGGCAAAACTTCAAGAGTCCCAGTTATCCATTCCTAAGAATCAGGAATTGCTCAGCGAGGAATTTGAAGCACTCTCAATCGTTCAATCTTCTTGGCTTGGGAAAATCAGGTTGAAGTTTAAGAAAAGCCGCTTTCCAAATCTAGTTTCTTGGCTTGAGGCGAATGGACTGGATTTTAACTCCACGAATCTAGAAAAAGCCAAAAGCGCTTTCGATAAAATTCAAGTTTTGGAGACCGAATTACTTTCCCTTTCAAAGCCTGAAGGAATGACTGTTTCTTTGGGTCTTTTGGATCAGGTTTCTACCATTATTTCAGATTCTGAAACATGGGTTAAGCAATGGGCAACGATTTCTAATCTTGCTTCACTTTGTGATTGGAAAACCAAATCAGAGAATAGGTCAGGGTTTAAAGAGGAATTAGATTCTTTTTACAGATTTCTGATGGAATTTGAATCCCAAGTTCCGAGTTGGAAGATTTACTTGACCTCATCCCAAATTGGGTCATTGCTTTTTGAAAAGAAAAAAGTAAGCGATCCGAATTTGATTCAGACGTTTTCAGAATTGGTAGCTTTTGATCGATTTCTTGAAAAATGGAATCCCCAGCGAATAAAACTAGCCCAAAAGATTCTGCAGCGTGATCCGAGCCTTTCTTTGGAAGAGAATCTTACCATTTTTTGGAATTCATGGCATCTAACTTGGATTGGAGAATTAGAGCGGAGAAATCCGATCTTGGCGGAGGCCGGAAGTCTGAAAATGAGTCACGAAATGGCCGAATTGAAAGAAGCTATTTTAGAAAAGCGCAAGATTTCCAAATTCATGACCTTGCTTCGTCTTCGTGAGCGAATGACAGAATCCCTGGAATTGAATCGTCTCGGCAATAGGCTTACCTATCGCGAGTTGCTCCATCAGGTCAGTAAAAAGCGCCAAAAATGGACAATTAGAAAGCTGGTGGAGCAATTTGAGCGTGAGATTTTCCGATTGATTCCGTGTTGGCTGGCTAGTCCTGAGAGCGTTTCAGCTTTGTTTCCAATGGTTCAATCTTTCGATTTGGTGATCTTTGACGAGGCTTCACAATGTCCCGTGGAGCGGGGCTTGACTGCGATGCTTCGAGGCAAGCAAGTCGTTGTTGCGGGAGATTCAAAGCAATTGCAACCTTCAGATTTTTATCAGGTGAAATGGGAATCCGAAGAGGAGGGTATCGAGTACGAAGCAGAATCGCTTTTGGAACTAACCAGTAATTTCTTTGAGAAAGCTATCCTTACTGGGCATTACCGATCAGCTGATCCAGGTTTAATTCATTTTTCCAATCGGAATTTTTATGATGGGAAACTGGAGGTTTTGCCTGACTTGGCTACTGTCTTAGCTGGGAAATCTCCATTCAGCTGGGAGAAAATCGAAGGTATCTGGGAAAATCAGATGAATAAGTCCGAAGCGGATGCGGTAGTCGAAAAAGTGAAAGAAATTCAATCAGTTTCTGCGGAAGACGCTATAGGGATTGTGACGGGGAATTACTTTCAGATGGAACTGATTCGAGAAAAGCTTTGGAAAGCTGGAATTCAGGATGCCAGTATTAAAGTTAGAAATATCGAAAATGTACAAGGGGACGAATTTGATCAGGTGATTTTGTCTTTGGGATACGCCTCGAATCGTGAAGGAAAGCTGATTACCAATTTTGGTTTGCTAGGTAAATCTGGATCAGATAACCGACTGAACGTTGCGATTACACGAGCACGAAAGCGGATGCATGTGATTAGCAGCATTGCTCCGGAAGATTTTTGTCTTGGCCAACTCAAGAATCCGGGTTTAGCTCTTCTTCGGGAGTTTTTACTTTTTGTGCAAAAGCAATCAAAAAATCCTTCGTTGGAGGTGATGGAGGTTTCCAGTTCAGGTTATGAAATTGACTGGAGTGTAAAACGACATCTTGTGAAGGGGAGCTCCAGTCTTACGGATAAGGTACCTTCGACAGTGATGGATCTTTTGAAAATAGACGCTGGGAATACTATTGCGATTCTGACTGATGATCAGCGATTTTTTAATTCACCTACGGCAAAAGCTGCGATGGCCTATCATCCAATTTTACTTGAAGCTAAAGGCTGGGAATGGGATTTGAAATGGAGCAGAGAGGAAATCATGAAGACAGGTGGCAGTTTGCAGTAGTCAGTCCAGATGGCTAGGGGGATCAGTTATCGGTTGTCGGGAGTTTCAGAAAGCAGTGGTCGGAGAGGGGAATAAGGAATTTTCAAAAGTAGGGATTTGTAAAGCAGTTAGGTTTTTTATGTACAGTTGATTTTTTTGAGCTTTTATGAATGATTTATCACTCATTAATGCCAAAATACTAATTTAACTTATGATAAATCATTCAAAAAATAATTGATTAATGGTATGTGATATCATTCATTAAGATGTAAATTTGATTTTAACGAATGATATTTCAGTCATGGATTACAATCAATTAAGTGATATGGCGATCCTTCAGCGCATAGGAGCTTTTGTAAAGCACCACCGTATGGATCAAAATAAGTCTCAAGATCAGTTGGCTACTGCTGCTGGGATTAGTCGCTCTACACTCAGTTTGTTGGAGCGTGGCGAAAAGGTCAATCTGATCACTTTGATTCAGGTACTTCGGGTTTTGGATCAATTGCAAGGGCTGGTCTCTTTCGAGATCAAGCAGACGATCAGTCCGATCGAATACCTCAAGGTTCAAAAGAAATACGAGCGTCAGCGGATTCGTAATTCCCATGACATTACAGCCGATAATCCACCTTCCGAATGGTAGCTGTAGCTGAAATCTGGATTTGGGATCAACTGGCCGGAGTGGTGCTTTGGGATGATACGGAGCAGCTCGGAAGCTTTGAGTTTACTTCTAATTTTCTCCAATCAGGATTGGATATTTCACCGATTAAAATGCCTCTTGGGCAGGGAAAGCGTATTTATTCTTTTCCAGAACTGCGAAAATCCCGTGGAGATGTATTTGATACCTTCAAGGGTTTGCCGGGTTTGCTTGCGGATATGCTTCCCGATAAATATGGGAATCAACTCATCAATACTTGGCTGATCCAAAACGGTCGCCAGGCGGATAGCTTAAGTCCTGTGGAGCAGCTTTGCTTTATCGGCAAGCGCGGTGTAGGCGCATTGGAGATCAGACCTTCACTTCGTCAGGATTCGGAAAAAGCTACTCATCTGGAAATCGACAGTCTGGTCCATATTGCGGGGAAAATTCTTAATTCCAGAGAAAATTTTCAATCAGCCCTTAGTCAAGAAGAACAGACTGCCTTGTCCGATATTCTCAAAATCGGTACTTCTGCCGGTGGTGCACGAGCAAAGGCGGTGATTGCTTTTAATCCTAAAACAGGTGAAGTGAAAAGCGGGCAAGTCAAAGCTCCAGCAGGGTTTTCATATTGGATCATTAAGTTTGACGGGGTGCATGACTCGCAGTTTGGAGCCTCGGCAGGCTATGGGCGAGTGGAAATGGCCTATTATCGGATGGCTTTGGCCGCAGGAATCCAGATGAGTGAATGTCGTTTATTGGAGGAAAATGGCCGAGCACACTTTATGACCAGGCGCTTTGATCGTCTGGATACCGGTCAAAAAATACATATGCAGAGTCTTTGTGGCTTACGACATTTTGACTTTAATCAGGTAGGTTATAACAGTTATGAACAGGTTTTTGAGACGATGCGAATGCTACGTTTACCTTATCCAGAGGCCGAGCAGCTTTTCCTTCGGATGGTCTTTAATGTCCTAGCGCGCAACTGTGACGACCACACCAAGAATTTTGCTTTCCTTATGGATCAAACCGGGAAGTGGTCGCTGTCTCCCGCTTATGATATTTGCTATGCCTATCGACCAGGAAGCATTTGGGTAAGCGCACAATCCTTAATGGTCAATGGAAAGCGTGAGAATATTACTGATACTGATTTTTTGGAGGTGGCTCGACAGATGAATGTCAAAAAGCCAGAGGCTAAAATTGAATCTGTGAAAGCTGCTGTTCGGCGCTGGATTGAATTTGCTGAGGAAGTGAACGTAGAGCCAAAGCTTAGAGATGGGATAAAGGAGACGCTTTTGGTTTGATGCGATTTGGTATTACGTAATTTACGTTACGTGAATTGCGCAATGGAAATTGAATTAAGCAACTCAAGCCAATCATCTTTTAAGATCAATCAGAGATAACCTACCGCTTTATACATGGCAATCCCAATCCATTCTTTAAAAAGCTTGTGCCAATAGGCAATCGATTCGACATCCGGGTAGATCAGAGAAGGAATATCGTATTTGACATCATGGGAATAATAATCCACTGGAAAAGTTAGCGTTTTCAAGCCTAATTTATCAAAACAACCTTTTGCCCGATACATATGAAATGCAGAAGTAATTAATATGAATTCCTGCTCTGTTGAAATACCGTTTTGCGCTAAAAACTCTTTGGTAAGCACCGCATTTTCCCTCGTGTTTTTTGCCTGGTCTTCGATCAAAATAGCTGATTCAGGTACTCCAGTCATTAATAAAAACCGCTTCAGCAACTTTGCCTCAGTTTGTGAATTGACAGGATTTAGCCCTTGACCACCTGTAATCAAGATTTTTTTGATTTTGCCCAT
>JBDNIP010000668.1:0-2909 GCA_041688245.1 Algoriphagus sp. | reverse complement strand
AGACAGTGAAGAATGTTCAATTGTCAGATATCAAATCGTATTATGAGACCTTCTTCAAGCCAAATGTGGCTTACCTAGCTATCGTAGGAGATATGGATAAAGCTGAAGCCCGAAAAGTAGTGACTAAGTATTTTGCAAAGTGGGAAAAAGGCGAAGTGCCTAAGTTCACTTACAATGAACCAGCTCCTGCAGCAAAAAATGCAGTCGGTTTGGTAGATCGAAGTTCCTCTGTCCAGACGGTTATCAATATCGCGCAGCCAATCGATTTGAAGCTAGGAGACGACGCGTATATAGCTAGCCGTGTGTTAAATCAAATCTTCGGTGGAGGTTCATCATCCCGCTTGTTTATGAATCTTCGAGAAGATAAAGGCTATACCTATGGGGCTTATTCGTCATTGGGAGCTGATAAACTTGTAGGACAATTTGCTGTAAATGCTTCGGTACGAAATGAAGTGACAGATTCTGCAGTGTATGAATTTATCTATGAGATCAACAAGCTGGTAGACGAGGGAGTAACTCAGGAAGAACTGGATAAGGCGAAAGCGAATTTGGCTGGGTCTTTTGGCAGATCACTTGAAAGCCCTTCAACAGTTGCGAACTTTGCCCTTAACATTGAGCGATACGATCTTCCAAAAGATTACTATGCGACTTATCTTCAGAAGATGAATGCGCTTACGGTGGATAATATCAATCAAACTGCTAAAAACTTGATTGATCCTGACAAGCTATACATTACTGCTGTAGGAAATGCTAGCGAAATCAAAGATAAGCTAGCTCAGTTCGGAGAAGTGACAATGTATGATAACATGGGCTTTCCTGCCAAAGAAATGGCTGCTGTATCTGCTGATGTGACTGTGGAGTCAGTCATGGAAAACTACCTAAAGGCAATTGGTGGAAAGGATAAAGCAAGAGCTATTAAAACTGCCAAGTTGACTTTAGAAGCAGAAATCATGGGTAATTCCTTAGAGATTGCTGCAGTCTATGATGCTGAGACTGGTGGCTACGGGCAAAAAACATCCGTAATGGGAAATGTGATGCAAGCCACTACGATCAAGGATGGTAAAGCTTCGATCAGTGCTCAAGGACAGAACATGGAGCTTGCAGGAGCACAACTTGAGGAGGCTCAAATCAATGCTTACTTATTCCCAGAAGCTTGGTATGTTGAGAAAGGCTACACAGCTGTACTTGATGGTCTCAAAGATGTGGACGGAACTCCAGCATATAAAATAATTATTTCCTCTTCGAATGGAGCAAAGCTGATCAACTATTACGACCAGAATACTGGCTTGAAAATAAAGAATGAAAATGCTGCTTTAGGTGATACTTTCTACTCCGATTATCAAGTGAAGGAGGGAGTAATGTTTCCAATGCTTTGGACCATTAAATCACCAATGATTCCAGTTCCTTTGGAAGCGAAAGTGACTAATTTGGAGATTAATCCTGTACTTACTGACGCGGATTATTAATTTGAAATTTGAATTGAAAATAAAAAAAGGGAGCTTAAAAGGCTCCCTTTTTTTTAGCTCATCCATTTTTCTCTAAGCCCTATTTTAGAGGTTAATTTTAGAGAATAAGTCGGGAAATAAACTTCCTCCCCAAGTGGGAAGATAAAAGAGAATTCATTTCCGTCTGACTGTACTCCTTGAATAGCAATACTTTTTTCGGCCAAATTGTAATAAATTTCGTCCCCGATCATGAGCCTGCGGTAGGTAGGGGATTCGGGGTGGACTTTGATGATTTTATTTTTTAAAGTCATAATACCAAATTTCGATTCTAGTGGATTTGATTCTAGGTCTTGAACTAATTCTAATCCGATAACGGGGA
Organism: Algoriphagus sp.; assembly: GCA_041688245.1. Lineage (GTDB taxonomy): Bacteria > Bacteroidota > Bacteroidia > Cytophagales > Cyclobacteriaceae > Algoriphagus. The sequence goes on along the minus strand of JBDNIP010000668.1, from coordinate 1,085 downwards.
GGAGTTGTTCGAGTTTGTGGAAAATATTGGATTTGCCGTTGATGAAATTTTTGTAGAACAAATCTAATTCGCTTTGATCCTCCATTGATCTTAAAATTATGTTCCAAAAAGAGTCGGTGCTATACCCTTGGTTAGGCTTGCCAAATTCTTGCCAAGCCTCTCGCATGATTTTAGTAAGTGAGCTTTGTTTGGATTTCAATAAAATAATATCCAGACAAAGTGCGATTACGGCTCCATGTGCGTAAATATTTACTTTTCGTTCGGGAATCCCATTTTCATAACCATCTAGCCAAAGGTCAAAACTTGATTCCAATATGGAGTAATTCTGCCAACCCAGGTTTCGCGAAGCGCGATTTATAGAATTGCTCAAGTGCTTTAAATAGACTTCCGGCTCATACCCCCCAGATTTCAATAAATAAAGATCACCCATATAGGTCGTAATGCCTTCAAGTATCCAACCAGCTCGGGTATAAGTTTCTTGAGAGAAATCGTATGTTAGGAGCTCATTAGGCCTTATTCTACAGACATTCCAGGCATGATATAGTTCGTGGGAACTTACCCCCAACAGTTCCTCCATTTGGCTTGGCTCGGCAAGACTGTCTGCGGGGCCAAAAGTGATGACAGTTCCTCGCTTGTGCTCTACGCCATGATAGTGTGGGAAAGGAAGTAATAGGAATATAAAATGATATTCTTGTTCAGGAAACTCTCCAAAATCTTCGATTTGCCTTTGACTGAATTTAAGAAAGGCCTTCAGGAATTTTGCTTGATCAAAATGTATTTCCCCTTTAAACCAGCAGTGAAACTCCACAGAGCCAACCTCATATTTCCACTGAGTGAGCTGACTAGCGGCAAGAAAAGTGGAGTCAGCAAGCTGTTGAAAAGAATTAGCAATAAGCTGACCTTCGGAATCTGAAGGAAGCGTGCTCATTGATTGGAATTCTTCCGGTATTTCCACATTTAATTCATAAGTCAATTGAGGGAAATCGATTACCTCTAGGCAACAGTTTATGAAATTCAGATAAATCTGTGTTTCATCCACCCAGCAAGATCCTGCATCCATTTTTGCTGCGTAATAATCATACCGT
>JBDNIP010000667.1:0-2343 GCA_041688245.1 Algoriphagus sp. | reverse complement strand
TTGGAAGAACAAAATCCTTCTGCGTTTTTAATACACTCCAAAAACATTCTCAGAAACTTTTTCTCTTCAGGAACATAGAAGAAATTTCCAAAATAAGAATTGGATTGATTGTACACTCGCATGCCTTCCGAATCGAAATTGTTCATGTCATAAAACAACGGCACGCCTAGTTCTAATGTTGGAATGGATGCACATTTTTTTTCCAAAAACTCGCCGTCTAGACTATAGATATACAAATAAGGATCCAACGAAAAACTCAAAATTAAACTATCCTTTACCACTTCTACAATCGGATGACTCAAATAAAAAGGTAAAAGATTATTTTGCTCAGAAGCATAAATCCCCTCATAGGCAGCAAACTGATTCACAAACTCCTTGTTTTCCAAACTATATTCTGCAACTGCAGGAAAGCACTTCTTCTCCTCGATAAAGTACCATTGATCCATTTGTTTGAGCGGCACGATGATGCTATTCCTCTCGGGCATATATTTGAAAGTCAATCCAAAACCAAAATACAGCCCAAAATTGGCAAAGCCTTCCTTTGGCATTTCCCATAACTTTTCGCGGTAAAGATTATATGAATCCAAAATGTCTCCAGCTCTATTTATTAAAAAAATCACGGGAAAATGAAAATCACTGACGAAGATGCTATCGGCCGTATGTACTTGGATTCCAGAAGGGGAAGTGATAAAGTTTGGATCTAGATCGATTTCATCAATGAAAGATTGGTTTTTCAAATCCACAATAAAGACCTTGTTTTGTGGCTTTGATGGAAGAAAATATCCTATCGAATCTTGAAAAATAAACGATGCTCGCATTCCCCCACCAAAACTCTCAGGGCTTTCAATCCCTAAGTTTGTGGCGGGTTGAAAGTCAACTACTGAAATAGGCTCTCCACAGATAATCCCGTCACTTTGATCTGTTTCAGGCTGACAAGAAGCAATCGCCAGAACTACTACAACTAGCGGAAATCTTTTTCCAAATAACCAAATTAATAGGATCATATTTCTTGTTTTTGAAAATGAGAATTTTGGAATTTATTCCAAAATTCTCAAGAATTAGTTAAACAATCGTTTCGGCACCTCCACCTCCACCACGCGTTGACCCCACTTTGCAATCATTGCGCCACCAATGCATCATGCACTCTTCTCCTCCATCGTCTCCTCCTGTCGAAACCCAATGCCCTTGACCTCCAAATGGACCAGCAACAGTTTCCTGCGTCGTCCCCATATTCACTAGAACCATCAAAGCGAATACACCACCTGCAATCATGAATTTTTTCATTTTTTTATTAGTTATGTGATTGAATAATTGAGTCCTTAGATTCAAGTGATAAATGCACCACCTTGGTGTAAAACAAGCCCACCCTAAAGATTTGGCCCTAGGGCCAAATCTTTAGGGTGGGCTGGCGACGAAAACATCCTATTTTTGGGTTGCAAAACTTAACAAATATGACGCAATTATCACTTGAAGAAAGGTACGAAATTTTCGCTTTGAAGAAACATGGAAGCTGTAATTCTGAAATTGCCCGGACTCTAGGTAGAGACAAGTCTACCATAACTAGGGAGTTGAAACGGAATGCAGACGGGCGCAGTAAGAATTACCATCCCGAGCTGGCACACAAAAAAACTGTCGACAGGCACCTTCACAAGAATAAGCACAAAGCTTTTACTGCCCAGATGCAAGAGAGTATCACCTATTGGCTGGAAAAGGACTATAGCCCTGAACAAATAAAAGGGGATGCGATCAACAACAAACGCCCCTGCGTATCGATAGAGCGGATATATCAGTTCATATGGCAGGACAAGAAGCAAGGAGGTGAGCTTTACAGGCACTTAAGAACACGAGGTAGGAGATATCAAAAGCGGGGCGACAAGAAAGCGGGTAGAGGCCTGATCCCCAATAGAACCTGTATAAGCCAGCGTCCTGAGGTAGTTGACAGAAAGAGCAGTTGGTGACCTGGAAATGGATCTGATCATTGGGAAAGGACACAGAGGAGCCCTTTTGACCATAAATGACAGGGCTACCGGAGTACTTAGAATGGGGTACATAAAGGGGAAAGAGGCGGTGGATGTAGAGAAAAAAGCTATGGCTCTTTTGGAAGACGCTGCTCCCTTTCTACGTACTGTTACCACAGACAATGGAAAGGAGTTCGCAAACCATGAGAAAATTGCCGAACAGCTGGGAATTGATTTTTATTTTGCAAAGCCTTACCACAGTTGGGAAAGAGGTGCCAATGAAAATTTGAATGGACTGGTCAGGCAGTATTTTCCTAAAGGAACCAACTTTGACAACATTGATGAACAAGCCGTCAAAGTGGCGGAGGATATATTGAACAACAGA
>JBDNIP010000666.1:0-5396 GCA_041688245.1 Algoriphagus sp. | reverse complement strand
CTAAATCCGCTTTCAGATTTTGCGACACAGCCAACTATTGATAGCACTGGAGTGGGTGATCTCATCAATTCTAGCGCATTCCAAGTTTTTGGACTTCACTACAGGTCTGCTCAGAAGTCAGTAAGAATTGTTGAGGTTAAACTTTCTTTAATTGTCGTGATCATTCATTGCTCCGAAACCCATCATAACCAAACATCTCATCTCAGTTTCTTCCATAAAAATCAAGATTTAAAAGAAACAATATAAGGATTATGATTGGGGAGTTCAATTCTTGGAATTGACAAAGCCAACTGGAAAGTTGGCTTTGTCACTAATTAATCCCTTGAAAATCACATTAGAAGTCGAGGTCACAGCTCATGCTTTCCATTCCTATTGGAGCACCGTCAGGTACTTTTAAAGACTCCTGTGGTGTGAATTTTACAGGAAGGTCTAAGAAGGCTTGAATCTTATCCGCTAAATAGCGCGAATGCATTCCCAGCAAGGAACTGTTAGTTCCTCGAGTAATCAATCCTCCAGCTCCGGTACTGTTGCTTCCGTCTTTCAGGCTTCTGAGATGACCTCTTGCGATCGCCCGAACTGAATTGGACACCTCCTCACTGTCTGCTAGCATGATCATGTGATCCACTAGTTTGGATTCAGTCATTAGTTTAATTTCTCCAGCCAAGCCTTCCGGCAGGGTAGGGGAGAAGATTTGTTGGTTAACCTCCTCCAAAACTGAATTTAAACTTGGAAGCGACTGATTTTGTAAATTCTGTAAATGCAGGCGAGTTGCTCTACCTTCGTTAAACAGCAGACCGAAAGTCAAATCAACCACACTTTCTGCAGGAGCTATTGGATCAAAAACGGGTCCGGTACGGGATACAAATGTTTCTCTCGTTTTTCCATAACCAAATGGTCTTGGCGGAATGAGTGCCAATATATGTGCAGGGACTTGTAATTGATCAGGACTAACGGTAAACATTAAAGCATCTAAAGCTGCTTTTTGGTCTTCAGCATTGATCCAATTATGAGTTGGTTGATTGTCACCTTTGATTTTGTAAGTATAGTCCATTCCTCCGACAAGTTTGGTCGCAGCCTCTACTTGGTAACGATGCATCAAGAATAGCGGTGTAAATACCTCCTCAAGCATTGCCTCAGGCTCTCCATTTCGGATGGCATTCAGACCAAAGGTTTCCATTTTACTTTTTCTCATAGACAGCATTCGTAGTAACTCCTCAGGCGCTGAAGCCCCATTGTCCCAAAGATGAGATCTAGGGTGTACTCCGCTAGGATCTCTAGAATCTGAATCGGTGATAAACTCATATCCTGCTGCATAAGTTTCCTCCAGTGTTTTCTCTAAGAAATCCCCTTCGGATTCACCTTGTTCAGGATATCCATAACCATAGGTAATTGCCCACTTATCCCATTCTCCGATTTTATCATCGTAGGCATTACTGAAGTCAAGGTCCCCGTTTGCAGTTTGTGTAATCACCGGATAAGGATAATCCATTACTGAAGATCTTCCTTCGGCAGAGGTGGCATAACTGTGAGCCAAGCCAATAGTATGGCCTATCTCATGCGCAGAAAGTTGCTTTAATCTGGCTACTGCCAATTCCAACATCTTAGGATCAGGCGTATCCCCATTCTCATATGGCTGGATCAATCCCTGAGCGATCAGGTAATCTTGACGCACCCGCAGCGAGCCTAAAGAAACATGCCCTTTCATAATCTCTCCGGTACGAGGGTCCCGGACACTTGCACCATAGGACCAGCCTCTGGTAGATCTGTGAACCCATTGAATCACATTGTATCTCACATCCATCAGATCCATTCCCTCAGGAGCTAGCTCTACTCGAAATGCATTCTTAAATCCTGCTGCTTCATAGGCTTGGTTCCACCAATTTCCCCCTTCAATTAGAGCAGATTTGACTGGCTCTGGTGTACCTCTGTCTAGATAGTAGATGATTGGTTCAATTACTTCAGAGATTGCCACATCGGGATTCTTTTTTACAAGTCGATGCCTGGCGATGTTTCGCTTTACAATTGGTTCTGAAATAGGGGAGGTGAAATCCATGTAACTAATGCTGCCATACCCAGCTCTTGGATCAAAAGCTCTCGGAGTGTATGCATCATCCGGAAGTTCAATAAAAGAGTGACGCTGACGGACGGTTACTGCATCTGGCGTAGGAGTGACTGATCTCAAGTAGGCTCCAGTGGCATTGCCAGTAAGCGTAATTGTAGCCTCGACCTCTGTATTTTGAGGAAAATTTTTTGTCATTGGGAAATAAAGTCCTGAGCGGCTATTATCTACTTTGAAGGTACCTTGACGGCTTTGAGCTAATCGGCCAGCCACATCATGAGCATCTTGAAGGTAAAAATTAGTTGCATCTACGATTAAGTTTTCACCTGAATTTTGCGCCACCTCAAATCCCCAAAGAATAGATTCAGCAAAAGCATCTTTGACAGACTGTACCTCAGCTGGATTATCAGAATAGCCCCTGAAATCGTAATTCTTGTGAACTAAAAAAACTTTGTTACCAGTCTTTCGGAACTCTACTATTCGAGTATCGCCAAGCTGACCTCGATCCAGCCCAATATCATTCGATCCTATCCCGGCAGTGAGGGAATTGACATATAAAAATTCTTCATCCAACTTAGAGATTTCCAGGTAGATTTTCCCCTTTTCCTCATCGAGGTAGAATGGGACAAAGCCTTCCTTCTTAGTCATTTTACCGAGATCAAGACTTTGTGCCAAAGCCAGATTCATACTAAAGAGAAGCAAAAGAGTAGTTTGTAGTATTCGTTGCATTAATTTTAAGGTTTGGTTCGAAATTAGGGAAAAACCAGTCCTCAAACCTACCATTGATGGAAAATTACCGGTGGAGCATGTATCTGACCAAAAAAGTGGTTTCCGTCTGATGGGGAAATGGAATCTCCTGAAGCCCAGAACTGATAGCTTCTCGATCTGTATAATTGGTTCTCGAAAATCGAAAATATCCGGTTAATTGACTGTTAAACTGGTACTGACCAAGCAAATAGTACCGCATGCCCTGACCGGAATTTGCAGGAAGAGAAAAGGTCCAGAGCACATTGTTTTCGAACGTGTATTGTCGATTATCGTAGTCGTCTGTATCAAAAAGTGCTATTCTTCCAGTAAATCGGAATTTATTGAAACTATACCGCGCATCTTGTAAAATCATAAATCCATTAGTCCTCGATTCATTGAATGCTACAGAACTAAACAGCACTCGTGAGCGAATAAACAGCACTTTTGAAACTTGGTATTCCAGACTTATTAGTCCATTCGTCTTGCTCAATGTGGCCAATCGGTAAACTAATCCCGGTTCACCGGAATCTGGAAGGTTTCGATCCTTTTTTTCATTTCGAATTTGAAAGAAGGCAAGCAGACTGCGGTTAGGTTGATAGCTGATTCGAGTTAGCCATTCTTGACCAGTTGACGGTGCATAAGCTCTATAGCGAAGCCAAGGAAAACGGAACAGATCAAAATAAGAATTGACTTTCCACTTTAAGTTAGGACGAATTTGAATTCCTATGTAAGCTCCCCGCTCATTGATGGGGCGGGTGCTCTCCGCAAATGCATTCCCATAAAGGCTATGGAAATCTTGCTCGTAATTTCTCCATAGAAAGGAAAGATCAATCTGCTTGCTTAGGCTACTGATGAAACCTAAGACTGTTCCTATACCTCCAGATTGAGAGATGGCAGATTCTCCAAATAGGTAGAAGTTTTTCCAATTATAACTTGAATAAATGCTTCCAATACTGTTTCTAGCGCCGTTAAATTCAAATTGATTGTAAGGAGTAGCAGTTCTTTGCCAGCGACGATCAAATTTAGTATAAAGTATATTTCCTCCTAGTTGAAATTTTTTATCTGAACTATTGTATTGAATGTTTGAACCCAAGCTGAGTTCTCGTAACCTATTTTTGGTGGAGAGTTCGCTAGCTGTCCGATGTAAGCCGCTTTGTAAAAACGAGGAGATAAAACGCTCTGTTTGTTCTAATGTATCAATTGATTCGCTTATCCTTCCATCACGAGGAGCATAGGAAAGAATATAACTGCTTTGCCAATTTTTATAGCGGTAAGTTGCTCCAGCTCCTCGAAAGAATCCAAATTCCAATGCTGCGGTATAGGGCGTAATTCCAATGCTGTTTCGTCTAACAGTTGTTATGGTCTCAGCTCCCTTTCCAAAACCATAGCCTGCCCCAAACACTAGGCCTTGTCCAAATGATACTTGAAAGTCACCCAAGCTTATGGCTTTCCATCTACCAATATCGTAGCGAGTGAGGTGAAAGGAAAGGAAATTGAATCCATATCGAGCAGTTTTCTTATCCCAGTTAAATTGCTCTCCCGCATCTTTATCTAAAGTCAACCCAATACTAAAATCTCGACTATGCTGAATTCGAAACCTTATGTAAAGATCATTTGGATCTCCTAGGTAGCGAGAGGAGATTCTTCCTGTCGAGCTCGTGTCCGCGGGAGTGAAGCCCTTTCTAGTCTCCCAAGTCCTTCGATGTCTGATTAAGAAATATGCCTGTTCTTCTGAAATCAATCGATCCAAAAAACTTTTCGTTTTTCCGGGACTCTTTTTCCCTAATGTCAAAAATGGCATCAAGTTAGTTATTGTTTGCAAGTCAAAGTCAGGAATAGCTTGAAGTTCATAAAGCGAAATGAAGGGACCAAATTCATTTCGATAGTTAATAAGATTTGCGATTTGGGTTGGGTTGAGCAGGTAGGTAGCTTGTAGCATTTCGGCATCAGCATCATTGACGGATATTGGATTAAGGTAAACTTGAAGCATGACTTCGTAAATGGATTCATAATCCAATTCCTCATCTTGGATAGGAAATAAGCGCTCAATAAATTGCTCCAAATCAATCTGGACTTGTGGGGGAGTCTGAGCGGAAAGCTGAGTTATTGATCCAATCAGTCCAAGTGCCAACAAAAGACTAGACCGATTCATGGATCTAAGTCGAAGGTTAGGCTGAAATTGGTCGTACTCCCAAGTGGATTCACTTGGCCATAACCCAGATCCAAGCCAAACTTTTCATAGTTCAGTCCCAGGCCAAAAAACAGCCTCCCGGGATTAGAATTTACTCCGGTTCTTAGTTCGATCCATTCATGAAGCTCATATTCGAGTCCAATTTTATAAACTGGTTTGATCAGAATATCTTTTTCTACCTCCCCAAAAAAATTCAATTGCTTACTGGGATGGTAGCTAAGTCCAAGGCTGATTCCTGTCGGAATTCGCTGCGTTGAATTTTTGCCGAGTTTGGCACGATTGAGATTTGAAATACTGGCACCTAGCGAAAAGATTGGGCTCAGGTCAGCGATGCCGCCCAAGCTAAAAATGACAGCATTACCGGTTCCAAAACCTTCAACTTGGGTTTGAAACCATTCT
>JBDNIP010000665.1:0-1645 GCA_041688245.1 Algoriphagus sp. | reverse complement strand
TCTTTTCTCCAGCGTGAAATTCGTGGAAATCTTAACGCAATCCCACTTTTATGACGTGGACTGTCTTGGATTCCTTCGAAAGCAATTTCAAATACCAGTTCGGGCCTAACCGTTCGCACCGGGCCAAAGCGCTCCTTAGTATTCTTTTTCACAAAAGCATCTACTTGCTGCATCTCGGCATCGGTCAATCCGGAATAGGCTTTTGCAAATGGAACTAATAAATCTCCATCCCAAACTGCAAAGGTGTAATCGCTGTATAGATCTGACCTTCGGCCATGACCTTTCTGAGCATAGAGCATCACTCCATCAATGGTAAGTGGTTCTATTTTCCATTTCCACCAACTTCCACGCTTGCGGCCTGTTTCGTAGCTGGAGTCTTTTCGTTTGAGCATAAAGCCTTCGGCAAAATGAGTGCGTGATTCGGTTCGAATTACTTCAAAATCTTCCCAAGTCTGAGCTTGAATTGGATTTGAAATCTGAATATTTGGATGGTCGATTTTCTGATACAGCTCTTCCAAAAGCTTTCTTCTTGCAGCAAGTGGCAGCTCTCGAATATCTTTTCCCTCATATTCTAAAAGATCATAGACCAACATACTGACGGGAGCGGTCTCTAGAATCTTTTTACTGAGATTTTTCCTCCCGATTCGAGTCTGAAGCAAATTAAATGGGAGGGGAGAGCCGTCTTCAAAACAAAGAATTTCCCCATCCAAAACAGTCCCATCAGGAAGGTTCTCACCTAAAGCGAGGAGCTCTGGAAATTTATCAGAAACCAGTTCTTCCCCTCTACTCCAGACAAAAGTCTCGCCTGCGCGACGAATCAATTGTCCCCGAATGCCATCCCATTTCCATTCCACCTGCCAATCTTCCGGATCTCCCAGTTCAGCAGCTGCTTTTTCTAAAGGATGTGCCAGGAAAAATGGATAAGGCTTGGAACTGTCTTCTCCAGAGTCTGGGGATAAAAACATTTCTTCAAAACTGATGGTATCCGGATTCCAGTTACCCATAAGTGCATGAGCGATAAAAGATTTTTCCTTTTTCAGGAAATTCGCCAAGGCTTGGGAAATCAAGTTTTGACTCACCCCAATTCGAAAACCGCCCGTGATTATTTTATTAAAAATAAAGCACTCATCCCTGGTCAATTTATTCCAAGAATCTTGAATCATAATCTTCTTTTCTTCGTCAGAAAGTCCCTTAAGTGCTATTAATTTATTTATCCAAACACTTAGATCTAGATCCTCATTTGATTTTGGGTGGGGAAGTAGTAAGGCGATTGTTTCGGCAAGGTCTCCTACCGCATGATAAGACTCCTCAAAAAGCCACTCGGGAATGGCTGATAATTCCAGACTCCATTCTCGGAGTTGTCGAGTGGTTATTTGTCTTTTAGGCCTCCGATGGGTAAATAAAGCGATCGCCCAGACCCTATCGGCTTCTGAAGCCGATTCAAAAAAATCAACCAAAGCCTCAAGTTTGTCATTCGTCTTGTTGCTTTGATCCAGTCTGGTAATTAATGCTGAAAAATGCTTCATTTTGGTAAGCTATCTAGCCTTGTGGTGCCTAATGTCGCTTGTATTACCAAAAATTTGAAATGCTATTAGGACAAATTTAAACTGCATGTGTATTCATTCCGTTCACAAATCAAACTTGT
>JBDNIP010000092.1:0-4672 GCA_041688245.1 Algoriphagus sp. | reverse complement strand
GTAGTTATAGTGACCATTTTTCATCATAAAGCCATCCTTTACTAATCGTTTAAACCCACCTTCGCCATAGCGATCAGCATATTTATAGAGGTAATCTTGACGCATCTGATCCACGACGATACCTACAATCAGCTTTGGTTTGGTTGAGTTTATTTGTGCGGTGACTTGCCCCATCCACAAGGTAAGAAGCAAGACGATTCCAAAAATTCTCTTCATTTTTTATTTTTTTTGATAGTCAAATATAAGAATATGACTTGATCTGGCTTTAAGACTTTGTTAAATGGACAAAAGATAAGACATTCACAATTATTTAATTTTAAGTAAAATGAAAATATTCATACTCACAGTTGGTGTTTTATTGATCTCAGTTTGTGCATTTTCACAATCCTTTTTTGAAGATGGACTGGATGCTGATTGGCATAAGGGGAGGAGAAACGAACTCCGAAAACTTATGCCTGCCAAATCATTGTCAATTCTCTTCAATAATCCGGTTAAAAATCGTACCAATGATGTCGATTATAACTACCACCCAGACACAGACTTTTTTTATTTAACAGGATTCAGGGAACCGAATGCTGTTTTGGTAATCTTTAGTGAAATACGTGAAGTAAATGGGGAACTGGTGGATGAGTTGATTTTTGTACAAAATAGAGATCCTCGTGCCGAAATGTGGAATGGAAAGCGATTGGGATCAGAAGGGGTGATGCAGGAGTTGGGCTTTAAAGTAGCCTTTGTCAACACTGAATTTGCTTCAAAGTCAGGAATAAATACTTCTGATTTTGATCAAATTTTCACTTTCAACCTGTCCAATGCTATAGAGGAAAGCACAGCTAATCGACCTTTGATCGAGATGGCAGCTGACTTCAAAAAAGCGGCTGGATATCCTGATCAACTTACAGAAGCAAGTGCCCAGATCTATACGATGATCAAAAACTCAGACCTTGAATCTTCGGGGCGGATTATCCAACTTATTAATCGATTGAGTAGACAATACCCAGAGTTGAAAAATGACAAGATAATCGCTGAATTCATGAAAGCCGATTCTCCTGAAAAGTGGATGAGCGTTAAATCTCAACTTCCCTTCCAGAAGATTGATATCGTTTCGCTATCTGAGATGATGGATATATTGAGAGAAGTGAAGACTCCAGAGGAGATTACCTTACTGAAAAAGGCGGTGAGGATTTCTGCGATTGGCCAGATTGAGGTAATGAAGGCTGCCAAGCCAGGTATGTCTGAGCGAGAAATTCAGGGAGTTCATGAGTTTATTTACAAAAGGTATGGTGCAGAAGATTTGGGCTATCCGTCTATCGTAGGTGGAGGGAATAATGGTTGCATTCTTCATTACATTGAAAATGATAAACAAAACTTAAATAATCGATTGTTACTCATGGATCTTGGGGCAGAGTGGAAAGGATATACTGCAGATGTGACTCGAACCATCCCAATCAGTGGGAAATTCAATGAGGAAGAGCGCGCGATTTACGAATTAGTCTATCAAGCTCAGGAAGCTGGGATAGCATTATGCAAGCCAGGAGCAAGTTTTGGGGAGATTGATACTGCGGGTAGAAAAATCATCAATGATGGCCTTGCCTCACTTGGAATCATCAAGGCTGGAGAAAGTCACTCCTATTTCCCACATGGCACCAGCCATCACTTAGGATTAGATGTACACGATCGGGGCGTTCGTGGCGCAAGTCTAAAAGAGGGAGTAGTACTCACAGTAGAACCCGGGATCTACATTCCAGAAGGAAGCAACTGTGATCGAAAATGGTGGGGAATAGCTGTACGAATCGAAGACGATATTTTGGTAACCAAAGATGAGCCAATTAATCTTTCTGTAGAAGCGCCGAGATCAATTGCTGCCATAGAGCAAATGATGAGTATTCCGAGTGTCTTGGAGAACTGGGTGCTCCCAGAGATTGATTAAATATTTCAATCTGAAATTTTCCTGAGCCGTACAGAGCAATTAAAATTTACCTCACCAGATAGAAGGAGAAATTAATTCTTTCGCTTCAAATCTCCTCGCTTGATCGATCGGATAAATTGCGACCAGGCGAAAGGATCAAGTAATCGTAGTGGTCTTGGACCACACAAATCCTGATTTTGCTGCATCTGTCCTTGTTGGAAATAGCGAAAGTTCTCGTTACTGGAAGCGGGCATACTTTCAGCCCAACGCAGAAGCATCTCTGGACTCATATTTGCTCTGCTGATTGACATTGGATCTACCACATTCATAGCAATAACTGCCCGTTTGAATTCTGCCTCAGTAGGATATGGCAGAACTTCAATTTCTGCTAAGGCAATTTCATCGACTTCCATAGTTAAAATCAAGCTGATCCGATCATTCGCTACTATTTCTGGAATCTTATAGGTCTGCTTTTTCAGACCTATAAATGAAAAAACAATACTGTCTCCTTCTAACACCGGCATAGAGAAGTAGCCAAAGCGACCTGAACTGGTTCCTCGTCCTTTTTTGGGGACGTAGATATTTACCCCAGGGACGGCATCGGTGCTATCTGAGTTTAGGATAATTCCGGAAAGCTGGATTACTTTTTTCTCTCGTTGATCTTGAGCGCTTGCTTGGCCTATAAAAAAAATATAACCTAGGAGAAAAATTAATAACGAAGGGTATGGAATTGAGCTTTTCACAGTTAATTTAACTTATTTAGCAAGATATAGTTCTGTTTTCGAAGCGATATTAGCCTAATTTTAGCTGAATTTTTACTTTCATTGCATAAACTGCGTTAAAAATTACTAATGCGATTAAAAAATATCAGTTTGAGCTATGGCTTGAGGATCTTCAAAGCACTCTCTGAAGAGCCTAGAGTTCGGATATTTCACTTATTGATAAACAACAAAGAAATGTCAATTTCTGATTTTGAGTTGATTTTAGGTTTCACACAAACCAAAACCAGCCGCCATCTGATCTCGTTGAAAAATGCAGGACTTCTCGGAAGCCGTCGTGTCGATCAGTGGGTCTTTTATTATATTTTGGAGGAATATCTTGAAATTATTCAACAGATTTTCAAGTTTGTCCAAAAAGATCCGAGTCTGATACGGGATCAGGAAACTTTTGAGATCCTGAAATCCAACCGAGAGCTTGCCATTAATAAAATTCAAAACAATCAATATCGACGATAAAAACCTTGAAAACTTACCAACACATTTTCTTTGACCTTGATCATACCCTTTGGGACTATGAACGAAATGTAAACGAGTCGCTTTCCGAACTTTATTTTCACTACAATTTATTAGAATTGGGAATTCCTACTTTCCAGAATTTCTCTGATTCATTTCACCACATTAACTACCAACTTTGGGATGACTACAATGTGGGGAAAATCGATAAAATTGATCTGAGAAAAACCAGATTCCCAAAAATTTTCATGCACGCAGGAGGAATGGCGGCTGCTATTCCTTCCGAATTTGAAGAAGATTTTATGCATCGCACCTCTTCAAAGTCGCATGTCTTCCCTTACACCTTTGAGATCTTGGATTACCTTCAGAATAAATATCAATTGCACATAATCACGAATGGATTTGATGAGTCGCAGGCTAAAAAAATTAATTCGGCCAAACTCACCACCTATTTTGATTTGGTGGTGACCTCAGAGACGACTGGTCACAAAAAGCCTGATGCTCGAATTTTTCATCATGCCGTGGACAAACTTGGAACAAGACACGAGCATTGTCTGATGATCGGGGATAATCCCAATTCAGATGTTTTGGGAGGAATAAATGCAGGGATTGATCAAGTTTTTTTTAATCCAGATGGGAAACTAACAGAACTTAAACCTACCTCCACGATTGCTCATTTGAAGGAACTGGAAGCATTACTCTGATGTGTTTTGTCTCCAAAATCACTAGCCAACTAATCTCATTTCCTTATCTTTGGACTAAACAGAAACTAAATAAACTCCAAATAGTATGTTAAAAGGATTTTTCAATGTGCCGGTTCCAATCAATGAGCCTGTTAAATCATATGCTGTGGGTAGTCCTGAGCGAAAAGAATTGCAAGCCGCTCTGAAAGAAGCTCGGTCAAAACAGATCGATGTACCGATGTATATTGGAAGTGAGGAAGTGCGAACAGGAAAGACAAGACCTATGTCGCCGCCTCATGATCATCAGCATGTGCTGGGTCATTTCCATGAGGGCGATGCTTCGCATGTAGAGCAGGCAATCAATGCCGCTTTAGGTGCAAAGTACGCTTGGGAAAACTTAGCTTGGGAGCAGAGAGCAGCCATTTTCCTGAAAGCTGCAGATTTAATTGCAGGGCCTTATCGCGCTAAACTCAATGCATCCACCATGCTTGGGCAATCCAAAAATGCCATGCAGGCAGAGATTGATGCCGCCTGTGAGTTTATCGACTTCCTTAGATTTAATGTCAAATACATGACGGAAATCTATGCACAGCAGCCTCCCGTTTCCGGAGATGGAATATGGAATCGACTGGAGCAGCGACCGCTTGAAGGTTTTGTATTTGCCTTGACTCCATTCAACTTTACCGCAATCGCAGGTAATCTTCCTACTTCGGCTGCCATGATGGGAAATACCATCGTCTGGAAGCCAGCTGACACGCAGATCTATTCTGCGAATGTATTGATGGAGATTTTCAAAGAAGCAGGTGTGCCGGATGGTGTGATCAACCTGATCTATGTCGATGGGCCAACTG